>JAYQWI020001576.1:0-2500 GCA_035871815.2 Candidatus Parabeggiatoa communis | reverse complement strand
ACCAGATAATATCCAGAGTTTTTGGGGTTATAGGGTCAAGTGAATTAAGCGCACACGGTGGATGCCTAGGCGATAACAGGCGATGAAGGACGTGGTAGTCTGCGATAAGCTTCGGGGAATCGGCAAACAGATTTTGATCCGGAGATTTCCGAATGGGGAAACCCACTTCTATTAAGAGGTATCTATACCTGAATAGATAGGGTATAGAGGCGAACTTAGGGAATTGAAACATCTAAGTACCTAAAGGAAAAGAAATCAATAGAGAGTTTGTGAGTAGCGGCGAGCGAAAGCGAATCAGCCCAGTTACATAAAATATAACATTTTTAGCAAAATAGTTTGGAAAAACTAGCAATATAGAGTGATAGCCTCGTATGTGAAAAAAATGTTATGTGGGTAACTAAAGAGTAGGGCGGGACACGTGTTATCCTGTCTGAAGAATCTTCTTTTGAAGAAAGGGGGGACCATCCTCCAAGGCTAAATACTCGTTATCGACCGATAGTGAACCAGTACCGTGAGGGAAAGGTGAAAAGAACCCCTGTTAGGGGAGTGAAATAGAACCTGAAACCGTGTGCGTACAAGCAGTGGGAGCTTTGTTTATTAGCAAAGTGACTGCGTACCTTTTGTATAATGGGTCAGCGACTTACTTCTCAGTGGCAAGCTTAACTGAATAAGGGAGGCGTAGGGAAACCGAGTCTTAATAGGGCGATTCAGTCGCTGGGAGTAGACCCGAAACCGAGCGATCTATCCATGGACAGGGTGAAGATGGGGTAATTCCTATTGGAGGCCCGAACCCACCAGCGTTGAAAAGCTGGGGGATGATTTGTGGATAGGAGTGAAAGGCTAATCAAGCTCGGAGATAGCTGGTTCTCCTCGAAAGCTATTTAGGTAGCGCCTCGTGTTTCACTCTCGGGGGTAGAGCACTGTTACGGCTAGGGGCTCGTCTAGAGTTACCAAACCGTTGCAAACTCCGAATACCGAGAAGTGCAATCGCGGGAGACACACGGCGGGTGCTAAGGTTCGTCGTGGAAAGGGAAACAGCCCAGACCGCCAGCTAAGGTCCCAAAATCATGGCTCAGTGGGAAACGATGTGGGAAGGCATAGACAGCCAGGAGGTTGGCTTAGAAGCAGCCATTCTTTAAAGAAAGCGTAATAGCTCACTGGTCGAGTCGGTCTGCGCGGAAGATTTAACGGGGCTTAAGCCATGTACCGAAGCTGCGGATACTTTTTTTTAAAAAAGTATGGTAGAGGAGCGTTCTGTAAATCGGTGAAGGTTTATTGTGAGATAAACTGGAGATATCAGAAGTGCGAATGCTGACATGAGTAGCGATAATGAATGTGAAAAACATTCACGCCGAAAGTCCAAGGTTTCCTCGCGCAACGTTAATCGGCGCAGGGTGAGTCGGCCCCTAAGACGAGGCAGAAATGCGTAGTTGATGGGAAACAGGTTAATATTCCTGTACTTTATGTCATTGCGATGGGGGGACGGAGAAGGTTAGGCCATCCGGAGATTGGATGTTCCGGTTTAAGGTGGTAGGCAGAGAATTTAGGCAAATCCGGATTCTTAATGCCGAGAGCTGATGACGAGATGTCTTAGGATGTCGAAGTGGTTAATACCATGCTTCCAAGAAAAGCCTCTAAGCCTCAGATGACATAAAACCGTACCCCAAACCGACACAGGTGGACAGGGCGAGAATCCCAAGGCGCTTGAGAGAACTCGGGTGAAGGAACTAGGCAAAATAGCACCGTAACTTCGGGAGAAGGTGTGCCCTTTTTACGTAAAAGAACTAGCTTCTAGAGCGGAAGAGGGTTGCAGTGACCAGGTGGCTGCGACTGTTTATTAAAAACATAGCACTCTGCAAACACGAAAGTGGACGTATAGGGTGTGACGCCTGCCCGGTGCCGGAAGGTTAATTGATGTAGTTAGTTGTAAAGCGAAGCTATTGATCGAAGCCCCGGTAAACGGCGGCCGTAACTATAACGGTCCTAAGGTAGCGAAATTCCTTGTCGGGTAAGTTCCGACCTGCACGAATGGCGTAACGATGGCCACGCTGTCTCCACCCGAGACTCAGTGAAATTGAAATCGCTGTTAAGATGCAGTGTACCCGCGGCTAGACGGAAAGACCCCGTGAACCTTTACTATAGCTTTACACTGGACTTTGAGCCTGCTTGTGTAGGATAGGTGGGAGGCTTTGAAGTGAAAACGCTAGTTTTTGTGGAGCCATCCTTGAAATACCACCCTGGTATGTTTGGGGTTCTAACTTAGGCCCGTTATCCGGGCCAAGGACAGTGTATGGTGGGTAGTTTGACTGGGGCGGTCTCCTCCCAAAGAGTAACGGAGGAGTGCGAAGGTACCCTCAGCACGGTCGGAAATCGTGCAATGAGTGCAAAGGCATAAGGGTGCTTAACTGTGAGACAGACAAGTCGAACAGGTACGAAAGTAGGTCTTAGTGATCCGGTGGTTCTGAATGGAAGGGCCATCGCTCAACGGATAAAAGGTACT
>JAYQWI020001575.1:0-4938 GCA_035871815.2 Candidatus Parabeggiatoa communis | reverse complement strand
TCTTCATATTCCCCGCCCCATTCCAATTCATAACCCACTGGCAATTCAATCGCTTCTATTTTCGGCCGAATACGTTGAAAGACGACGCTGGCATTACCCACTTTCGGATCACATTGTGGCGTGATCGTGCGTTTGCGGTTATAGCGATGAATAATCGCATCTTGCCATTCTGTTGTAAATCCAGAAACGACTTGACGCAGAGGAATCGACTTTTTCGCGGCCGGACTCCAGATGTGCATATCTTCAATGTTACCCACATCCATTCGTTCAGCTTCTGGAGGCCTTGAGATGATGGGCAACAGTTTATTGTTTTCCCGGTAAATCCCCACTTGAGTTCCACTGAAAGCCGCTTCCAATGTTTGACTAACCTCGTAACGAGAAATCCCCACTAACCTGGCTTGTGCTTCAGCAAATTGAGGGCTTAGCACTTTGACGCGCTGTCGCCAATCATCTCGAATCTCAATGGCTCCCCCATCTTCACGCATAATCGCTTGTGCTTGGTTGGACAATTGCCGCAGTACCACGGGATCAGGCCCACTAAAACGGGCCTTAATCATCGCGCCACCGCCAGGGCCAAGTCTGAATTTTTTGATTTTCGGTTCGGCATCTGGAAAGTTGTTCTCTAAATAGTGTCTAACCTCCGGTATCAGGTTATCAATACGCCGATAATCGTCAACGGTGACCAGTATTTGCCCATAGCTGCTGTAATCTTTTTCAGGTTGATAGACTAACATAAAACGCAATGCGCCAGCGCCGACGAAGCTGGTAATGGATTCAACGCCTTCCCGTTTCATCAAATACGCTTCAATCTTTTTCAAGTCCGCACTGGTAGCGCGGATATCAGTGCCTTCAGTACGCCAATAATTAATCATAAACTGGGGCCGGGTGGAACCCGGAAAAAAGCTGTCTTCTAAAAGCCCAAATCCGTAAATGGCAAGAAACAATAAACCCAGCATGAGGCTAATGGTGAGCCATCTCAAACGAATGCTGATGCGTAGAAAAGCTTTATAGCCTTGGTAAAGGATGCCCCGATAAGGATCTTTTCCAACATCCTGGCTATTCGCTTTTAAAAAGTAAATACAGAATAAAGGGGTAACCGTAATCGCCAGCACCCAACTCATGAGCAAGGAAATCAGAATCACTTGAAATAAGGCGCGGGTAAATTCACCAGCAGCATTTTGAGACAGCCCAATGGCCGCAAAGGCGAGTACGGCAACCACAGTCGCACCCAATAGAGGCCACATCGTTTGTTCAACCACTTCCTTCGCCGCCTTGAGGCGATTCATACCACTTTGGATTCTGACGAGAATACCGTCTGTCACCACAATCGCATTATCGACTAACATGCCCAGAGCGATAATCAACGCACCAAGGGAGATGCGATGCAGATCAATGTCATAGATATCCATGACAATCACGGTGCCACATACCGTCAATACCAAAATGCCCCCAATCAATAAGCCGCTGCGTAGGCCCATGAAAATCAGGAGAACGAGGATCACAATCGCCAAGGCTAATAAAAAGCTATTGACAAAACCATTAACCTCTTTTTCAACGGTATCCGACTGGTAGGAAATGATCCCAAATGTCATGCCCAGCGGAGATTGGGCTTCAAGGGCTTTCAGCTTCGCTTTCACCGATTGCCCGAGCGTCACCACATTCCCACCTGATACACTGGAAATCCCGATGGCTAATCCCGGCGTGCCGTTAAAGCGTAATAGTGTGCGTGGTGGTGTCACATAATCCCGGTTAATCGTGGCAACATCTTTGAGATAAATCAGCTTATCCGAATCTTTCTCATTAATCAGCAACTCGCCGATTTCTTGAACCGAATCAATTCCCCCGCTGGGATGAATAAGAATAGACTCACTGCCCACTTTGACTCGGCCCCCAGAAGCAACCAGATTTTGTTGTTCTAAAGTGTTATAAATGGCTTGTAAGGAAATGCCCAACTGTGCCAAGCGAGAACGGGAAATTTCCACAAAAATGGCTTCCTGCTGTGCGCCCCATATATCTATTTTAGCAACGCCAGACACGAGAAGTAATTCTCGTTTGAGAAAATCCACATAATCCTTGATTTCTCGATAGGAATACCCCTCTCCCGTCACGGCAAAAAAGATACCGTAAACATCACCAAAATCGTCTTTGACGATAGAAGGTTGCACACCAGGGGGCAAAGAGGATTGGACATCCCTGACTTTACGACGCAATTCATCCCAAACTTGGGGCAAGGTGTGCTTGTCATATTTATCCCTCATTTTGACGATAATGATAGATTGCCCCGCTCTGGAGAGAGAAGTCACCTTTTTCAATTGCGGCATTTGTTGGACAGCGGTTTCAATGACATCAGTCACTTCTTCCTCAACTTCCAAAGGGAGGGCACCCGGATAGTAAGTCAAAATCAAAGACTCCTTGATAGTAAATTCGGGATCCTCAAATCGCCCAAGACGTTCATAAGACAACAAACCGCCGGCTAGTAGTACAAAGGTTAAAACCAGCGTAATGGTTTTTTTCTGAATAGCGTATTCAGCAATATTCATGGTAATGAGTTTCTATTTTGGTTGAGTAGAGACGCGATGTCTCGCGTCTCGACGATTTATAGACAATATTTATTGTCGTGTTTATAAAAAACGTGATCATCGAGTTATAGGTGGTAAAATATTTTACGCCTTACCCCCTATCCGTTTTGTTTAACTCATTGAAATATATAGTATAGTATAATATAATGGATTAGCTGAATAAACTTTTTTCTTCAATGCGAGCAATAAACTAATCCGTTTATTTAGCGTAGCTTTACTTCGTTTCACTAATCAGTTGTACTAAATCGCTGTACTAAATGGAAAACACACTATGTCTAACACCAAAATTTTATTAGATGAATCGGAAATGCCTACCCATTGGTATAACGTCATTGCCGATATGCCTAACCCCCCTGCGCCCTATTTAGGGCAAGATGGGCAACCCGTAAGCCCAGAACAAATGGCGGCGATTTTTGCCCCCGGTTTATTAGAGCAAGAAACTTCTACACAACGTTGGATTGAAATCCCACAAGAAGTGCGTGAAATTTTACGCCTATGGCGGCCATCGCCCTTGTTTCGTGCCCATCGTTTAGAGGCCATTTTGGGTACCCCCGCTAAAATTTATTATAAATATGAAGGCGTTAGTCCAGCCGGTTCCCACAAACCCAATTCTGCCGTTGCACAAGTGTATTATAATAAGATTGCCGGTATCAAACGTCTGACGACGGAAACGGGGGCAGGCCAATGGGGATCAGCCTTATCTCTTGTCGGCAACATGTTTGGCATGGCGGTGCGCGTTTACATGGTGAAAGTCAGTTATGAACAAAAACCGTTTCGTCGATCCATGATGCAAACTTGGGGGGCTGAAGTGTTGCCCAGTCCCACCACTTTAACAGAATCTGGGCGAAAAGCACTTGAAATCGATCCAAATTGTCCAGGCTCATTAGGGATCGCCATTTCAGAAGCGGTGGAAGAAGCCGCCTCACGTCAGGATACGAATTACACTTTAGGCTCTGTACTCAACCATGTGTTACTGCATCAAACCGTGATAGGGCAGGAAACGCGGAAGCAATTGGAAAAAGTGGGCGATTATCCCGATGTGATTTTTGCGCCCTGCGGTGGCGGCTCAAATGTCGGTGGCATGATGTTTCCGTTTTTAGCGGATAAAGCCGCGGGCAAAGAAATCCGTCTAGTCGCGGTTGAACCCACCTCTTGCCCCACCTTGACACGCGGCCATTATGCTTATGACTATGGTGATTCAGTAGGCCAAACACCCTTAATGCAAATGTACACTTTGGGGCATGATTTTGTGCCACCTGGTATTCATGCCGGCGGTTTACGTTATCACGGAAATTCGGCTTTAGTGTCGCAACTGTACCATGAAGGCATATTAGAAGCGGTTGCCTTACCGCAACTGGGCACCTTTGAAGCCGGGATCATGTTTTCTAAAGCAGAAGGGATTGTGCCCGCCCCTGAATCGAATCATGCGATACGGGCAGCGATTGATGAAGCCATCAAGTGTAAGGAAAGCGGTGAAACGAAAACCATTCTATTCACCTTATCAGGACATGGGCATTTTGACATGGCCTCTTATGACAAATATTTAAGCGGTGAATTGACCGATCAAGACTATCCTGAAGAAGCATTGGAGGCTGCTTTGCATCATTTGCCAAAGATTTAATGAGATAGTTTTTCAGTTATCAGTTATCAGTTATCAGTTATCAACGCCTTGATATCCACTATTGGAAAGGCCAACTTATGTATCTGACAAACTATAGAACGTTGATTTGCCTGTAGGGTGGGCTTTGCCCCAATGCCATATCGTGCCGGGCAGAGGCAGACACGCAAGTCGGCCCCTACAATATCCCGCGTATTTAGGGGCTGTAGGGCCTGCCCTTGCGTGTTCGACCAATATTAACTCTGCTTGATTTACTCTTGTAAAGAGTCTATTCTTGCAACGCTTATTATAACCATTCAATAACCTTTAAGAGGACATTTTTCATGAGTAATACCAATCCTTATTCAAGCCCAAAGGCTTCATTAGAAAACGCACAGGATGCCGAAATCAGCTATGGCGGTTTTTGGCTTCGCGTGTTCGCGTCCATTATTGACGGGATTCTGATACAAATTGTGGTGTTTGTTGGTGCATTTTTTGTCGTCATGCTTGTGATTGGAGAAGGAACAGAAGAATCGTTGCAAATCGTCGCCAATTTAGTCGGCCTTGTGATTAACTGGCTGTATTACACTCTGTTGGAATCATCCAATTGGCAAGCGACTATCGGTAAAAAAACGATTGGACTCAAAGTGACTGACTTGCAAGGCCAGCAAATTGGCTTTGGACAGGCCAATGCGCGTTTTTGGTCAAAGATTTTATCGGCCTTGATTCTGATGATAGGCTTTTTGATGGTGGCCTTCACGG
>JAYQWI020001574.1:0-10463 GCA_035871815.2 Candidatus Parabeggiatoa communis | reverse complement strand
TGCTCTCACTTTTTTCTTTATAATCCGCCAATTTGGTTAAAAGTGATTCAAGAATACCGGCCTGTTCCCCTGCCTCCACAAGATTACAAAACAGTGAGTCAAAATACTTTGGATGTTCACGCAGCGCATCCGCCATTGTCCCACCTGCTTCAACATCTGCCTTGATCGACATGACTAATTTGGCAAAGTTAGGATTCTCATGCCCACCTGCTACCAAATCAAACGATTGCAATAAGGGTACCCCAGCCATCATCATGGTTGACATTTGACGTGCAAACATGGCAATATCGGCTGTTTGCACAGGTTTACTATTCATGGCAGCAAAAAAATCTTTAGGCTTTTTCTTAACTTTACTCGGGATAATACCTTGGGAACGTAGTTTAGATTTAACGGCTGCTTCCGATTTGGCGACTTCTTCTCCCTTACGTTTTTCACCTTTTTTATCTTTTCCTTCCCATACAAATATAATTTCTTTTGGGGGTGCTTTCGTAGCCATAATCAAGCCTCCATTGTTCATTGTTCATTGATTATTATTTACTCACAACCCGATTCACCTCTTCCAAAGAAGTCAAACCACTTCTCGCTTTTTTTAAACCAGATTGACGTAAATCTGGTATTCCTTCTTTGCGAGCCTGATCGGCTATACCAATAGAATTACTCCCCTCCATTATCAATCGTTTCATGGTATCCGAAATCGGCATGACTTGATAAATCCCTACTCGTCCCTTGTATCCTAATCCCCCACACTTTTCACAGCCTCCATTTCGTGGGCCATAGAGTTTTATCTCTGCCAAGTCTTCTTCTTTAAATCCCTCCGCTAGTAGACTATGTTCAGGTATCTCTTGTTCTATTTTACAAGTACATAGACGGCGGCACAGGCGCTGAGCCATGATCAGATTGATAGTGCTGGCTATGGCAAAAGGTGGCAGTCCCATGTCTATCAGTCGGGTTAGTGTTTGTGGTGCATCATTGGTGTGTAGTGTGGACATCACCATGTGGCCGGTGCTGGCCGCTTTTATCGCTATGCCACCCGTTTCTATATCCCGGATCTCCCCTACTAATATGATGTCTGGGTCTTGTCGTAGAAATGCTTTAAGGGCTTTCGAGAATGTCATCCCCGTTTTTTCATCAATTTGTACTTGGTTCACTCCTGGTAAGTTTATTTCTACAGGGTCTTCTGCTGTAGATATATTGACACCATCTTTATTGAGTATATTGATTCCGGTATAAAGTGAAACCGTTTTTCCACTGCCTGTAGGCCCCGTGACAAGCACCATGCCATAAGGATTAGCCAGTGCTTCTAGGTATAGGCACTTTTGTTCCTCCTCATAACCCAGCATGTCTATATTGAGTTTAGCCGCCGATGAGTCAAGTATTCGCATAACGATTTTTTCACCCCATAAGATGGGGCAGGTGCTGACTCGAAAATCGATGGACTTGTTAGCCGTAAGTTTCAGCTTGATGCGTCCATCTTGAGGAACACGGCGTTCTGATACATCAAGGCGTGACATGACTTTTATACGGGCTGCCAGTTTTCTTGACAGACTGATAGGCGGAGTAGCGACGACTTGAAGCATACCATCAACACGAAAGCGAACCCGATAATATTTTTCATAAGGCTCAAAGTGTAAATCAGAAGCCCCCATTTTTATGGCATCAAAGAGCATTTTATTGACAAATTTAACAATAGGGGCATCAGGCTCGGTTTTTTCATCTTCAGCTTTTTTATCCTCCGCCTCCTCTTCAAGCTCAATATTCTCGAACCCCTCCTCTAAGTCTTGCATACTGGTATCAAAGAGTTCAAGGGTACGTTCAATGACTTTATTCAGTTTGTCTTCCTCTGCCAAAATGACTTCAGTATGCATTTTGGTTCGGAATTTAATCGCTTCCAATGCCGGTAATTTAGTCGGATCGGAGAGGGCGACAAAAAGGCGGGAACCCCGCTGGAAAAGCGGGATAGCTTTATGTTCTTCCAGTAATTTTTGATCAATCAATTTGATCGTATCTGGATTGAGTTCAAGGCTTTCAATATCCACAAGGGGAACCCCGAACTCTTCTGCCGCTGCTAGGGCTATATCAAGACTGGTGACAAGCTTTTGGTTGACTAAATAAGTCACAAAAGGGATGCGTGTTGTCAGCGACTTATCAAACGCCGTTTCTGCCTCAATTTCGCTCAACAACCCATCAATGACAAGTTTACGTGCCAGTCCTGTGAGGTTGTTTTTTTTGGGGGCTGCCATGGTTCAGTTATCAGTTATCAGTTATCAGTTATCAGTTATCAGTTATCAGTTATCAATAAAACAATGAACAATGAACTGTTATCTGCCAAAACCGAAAATTAAGAATTTCATTCTATCGTTAAAAAATTATTGAGTAAAGCATGTCCTTCTAAGGTGAGGATGGATTCTGGGTGAAATTGAACACCTATGATAGGTAAAGTTTTGTGTTGCACACCCATGATTTCTTCTCTATCACCTTCAGGCGAAAGTGTCCAAGCTGTGACTTCTAAACAATCAGGCACCATAGCCTGATCAATAACAAGGGAATGATAACGTGTTGCTTCAAAGGGGTTTTCAATACCAGAGAATAGTCCCTTGCCAGTGTGATAAATCAGTGACGTTTTGCCATGCATGATTTGCTGGGCTTTGGTAATTTTACCACCGAAGGCTTGTCCTATACTTTGGTGTCCAAGGCAGACACCTAATATCGGTATCTTGCCTGCAAATGTTTGGATAGCGGCAATAGAGATGCCGGCCTGCGATGGGGTGCAGGGGCCAGGTGAAATAACCAAGTGTTGTGGAGCAAGTGCCTCGATCTGATCACAGGTGATTTGGTCATTGCGATAGACTTTCACCCCAGCGCCTAACTCACCAAAGTATTGTACTAAGTTATAGGTGAAAGAATCGTAGTTGTCTATCATCAATAACATGGCCGTTTTCCTTTCAATATCGTAGAGGGCAGAATTTGAGTCATTCAATATTCATTAACCATTAACCATTAATCATTAACCATTAACTGCCATTGCCACCGCTTTAAACATAGCACGACCTTTATTCATCGTTTCCTCCCATTCTTTTGAGGGAATCGAATCAGCAACAATACCAGCACCAACCTGAATATACAGTTTATTGTCTTTAATCACAGCTGTACGGATAGCTATAGCAGTATCCATGTCACCATGCCAAGTGAGATAGCCAACAGCCCCACCATAAATACCGCGTTTAATCGGTTCCAGTTCATCAATAATTTCCATCGCACGTATTTTAGGCGCGCCGCTAAGGGTACCCGCAGGAAAGGCTGCCTTTAAAACCTCCAGAGCATTAACTTCTGGTTTGATTTGTCCTATCACATTAGAAACAATATGCATCACATGGGAATATCGCTCTATCACCATATTTTCTGTCAGTTTTACCGTACCCGTTTGTGCAACTCGTCCTACATCGTTTCGGCCCAAATCAATCAGCATAAGATGTTCGGCACGTTCTTTAGGATCCGCCAGCAATTCTTTTTCAAGTCGCTGATCCTCATCCTCATCATGACCACGCGGTCTCGTACCAGCAATAGGACGTACTGTCATTTCAGAACCCTCTAGGCAGACTAAAATTTCAGGTGATGAACCCACAATATGAAAGTCTTCTAAATCCAAGTAATACATATAAGGTGAGGGATTGAGGCAACGTAGGGCGCGATAGATATTTAAAGGCGGGGCCGAGTAGTCAATTGAAAGACGTTGCGACAGCACTACCTGCATGATATCGCCTTGAGAGATGTACTCCTTGGCGCGTTCCACTGCTTGTTCAAAACGGGGGCGAGGAAAATCAGATTGAAAATCCGTTTCTGTCACTTCTTTTGAAACGATTTGTGATGGGTTCATTAAGAATGGTTCATTATATCTGTCATGCAAACGCTCAACTAAAGCATCTAAGCGCTGTTCTGCTTCTAGGTAGGCATTGTTTGTTGAAGGCACAGCATGGACAATCAAATAGAGTTTACCTTTGAGATTATCAAAGATAACCAGTTCATCACAAACCATTAAAAGTATATCCGGCGTACCTAAAGGCTCTTTAAGTTTGACCGCACTCAAACGGGATTCAATATAACGCACCGTGTCATAACCAAAATAGCCAACCAAACCACCTGAAAATCGGCGAGGCAAATCAAGCTGTTTTGGGACACGAAATTGTGCAATAAAGTCAGCAACCCAAGCAAGTGGGTCAGCAACTTTTGGATGAGAAACGTTTTGACCCGATTGAGTCACGACAATATCGTGTCCATGCACTCGCACGATCGTTTTAGCAGGTAAACCAATGATAGAGTAACGCCCCCACTTTTCGCCGCCTTGTACAGACTCAAGCAAGCAAGAATAGGGGCCGTTGGCTAATTTCAAATAAACACTTAATGGCGTATCCAAGTCAGCCAAAGCTTCTCTTATTAAAGGAATACGGTTGTAACCTTCAGCAGCTAAATTGGCAAATTGTTCAGGTGTCATATCAATTATCAGTTATCAATGTTCAATTATCAGTTCCAGGCAAAAACTTTTGCCTGGAAGCTTCGGTGTGCTACGCTAAATCAATTATCAATTATCACATCAGTTATCAGTCATTTATCAATTTCAAGCAAAAGTTTAGCAAAGCGAAACTTTTGCCTGACAGCCTGAAATGGCAGGCTCGGATTAATTTTTGGGGACGCCCTTAACTGATTTTTTTAATCACTAACAATCATAATCATTCTCAATAGTGCGTTATCAAGTTAAAGGCGACTGATTTTGAATCAAACATGATTAACATTTATTAATCAGCGTTAATCAGTGAAATCAGCGTTCTATTTTTGTTCACTGTTCACTGATAATTGATAACTGATTTAGCGTAGAATTGATAATTAATAGTTGATGTGATAATGGTTCAATTGATCAAATCAGAGAGCTGTGCCAACGAACCAATGACAGCATCAGGATTCGCGTCAGAAATATCTAGGCCGTGATTGTAGCCATAATTAACGCAGATGATTTTAAATTCCGCAGCCCGTGCCGCTTGCACATCGCTAATAGAATCACCTAGCATCAATGCCTCGTGCGGATCAACCCCACAGAACTTGGCTGCATGTAATAAGGGCAAAGGGTCTGGTTTTTTTTGGGGTAAGGTATCCCCACTGATCACCAAGCGAAAATAATCGTGTATATCTAAAGCTTTCAGTAAAGGAACGCTAAATTGCTCTGCTTTATTAGTAATACACACTAATGGAATGTCTTGCGACTTCAACCAATCTAAACCATCCTGTACACCTTCATAAAGTTTGCTATTGCGGCCATTGACTTGATCATACGAAACCTTGAATAAGTGCAAGGCTGACTGAAATAATTCTTCGTCTACTTCACCCTTATCAGCATCAAGCAATGCCCGTTTGACAAGGCGTTCTATGCCATTGCCGATCCATTGGCGAACTTTTTCTTCACCCCGTTGTGGCAATTCTAATTGTGACATCATCTCGTCAATTGCGTATGCCAAATCGGGTACAGTGTCTACCAAGGTACCATCAAGATCAATCAAAACTAATTTAGGGATTTCTGCATACATTATGACACCTGTGCTAATTCTTTTCGCATTAAATCAATCGTGGCTTTATAATCTTCAGTTTGAAAAATCGCTGAACCTGCGACAAAAGTATCTGCCCCCGCTTCTGCTATCTCGCGGATATTATTGACTTTCACACCACCATCAATTTCTAGGCGAATATCACGCCCACTATCAGCAATCATTTTACGGGCCATTTTTAATTTATCTAACGCTGATGGAATAAAAGATTGGCCGCCAAAACCTGGGTTAACGGACATTAACAACACCATATCAACTTTATCCATCACATGGTTGAGGTAGTCTAGCGATGTTGCTGGGTTAAATACGAGGCCTGATTTACAACCTTTTTCACGCACAAGTTGCAAGGAGCGATCAATATGCTCACTGGCTTCAGGGTGAAAAGTGATATAAGTGGCACCTGCGTCAGCAAAATCAGCAATAATGCGATCCACGGGTTTAACCATCAAATGCACATCAAGCTGGGCATTGGGATCATGTTTATGCAATGCCTCACAAACTAAGGGGCCTATGGTCAAATTGGGCACGTAATGATTGTCCATCACATCAAAATGAATAATATCCGCCCCTGCGGTTAAAACGTTAGTCACTTCTTCCCCTAAACGGGCAAAATCTGCCGACAAGATAGATGGGGCGATGAGATAATCATGCATAATAAATATCAGCTCCTTTAAAGAGAGAAAACAACATGGATTTCTTATGAAAGGATTGGGTAGTCGATCATTATTCGAGGCACATACCCGTTTTCAAAACAATAACGACATGGCGTTCTTATGTTCAAGGATTGGGTAGTGCTAAAAAAAATCTATTATAATTATTAATAATTAAATTGTAAAACGGATGTTTTATGAAGTTTTTTGATAATGGTAAATATTTTGCGTGTTTAAGAGCAATAAAATAAAATTAATTAATGATTACTAATCATTCACAATTAATTATTCACAATTCGAGGCAAAAGTTTTTGCGTGCAAAAACGCACTGAAGAGAACACAATTCACAATTACATTGACGGAGTATAAAAATGCGCTTATTAATAGCCCTTTTATTACTAATCTTACCTTTTTTCTGTTTAGCTTTCGATGTTCAAGTTTTTGCGCGTAAAAACTTGAACATCGAAAATCAGTCAGCACAACTTTTTGATATACGTGTTTTCAAACAACAAGACAACAACATGCGTCTGCTTCTCTTACTCAGCGCCCCCGTAACACATAACATTTTTACCCTTAACGCGCCACACAGACTCGTCATTGATCTCAAAAATACTGAAAGGGTTAATAATTGGGAACCGAGCCAAGCCTCTGTTTTGGTGAAAAATATCCGCAGTGCGCCCCGTAATAAACATGATTTACGGGTGGTATTTGATTTAACGGCACCCGTGCGTACTAAAAGCTTTTTGCTTAAACCGGATGGTACCAATAGACATCGCTTAGTTGTTGATATTAACACATTAGAAGCACCTTCAGTGGCTAAAAAGTCGGTTCCCCAAAAAAAATGGGCACAAACGGAGCAACCCTCAGTTTCACAGCAAACGGTTACTTTGAAACAGTCTCTTTTCACCCACGCCGTTCAGCAACGCGATATTGTCATAGCCATTGATGCGGGCCATGGTGGCATAGATCCCGGCGCGACAGGGCATATGGGCACTCAAGAAAAGGATATTGCTTTAACGATTGCTAAAGAATTAGCCGCCTTGATTGCTAAAGAACGGGGTATGCGTGCCGTACTTATTCGGAATGACGATTATTTTATCAAGCTACGCAAACGCATTGAGTTAGCACGTCAATATCAAGCTGACTTATTTATTTCTATCCATGCCGATGCCTATCCCGAAGACGAAAATATACAAGGCGCATCAATCTATATGATCTCCCATCGTGGTGCGAGTAGTGAAGCGGCGATGTGGCTGGCACACAAAGAAAATGCGGCCGACTTGGTAGGGGGAGTCAAGCTGCGTGACAAAGATAATTTACTCGCTCAAGTGCTGCTTGACTTGTCACAAACAAATACGTTAAAAGCCAGTATTCTTATGGGTCAAAAAGTTTTAAAAGCCTTGAGAAAAGTCGTTAAGATACACTTTACTCGTATCCAACGCGCCAATTTTCTCGTTCTGCGCTCTCCGGATATCCCTTCTATTTTAGTGGAAACAGGCTTTCTCTCTAATCGTGAGGAAGAACAGAGACTTAACAATCCTAAATACCGCTTTATAATAGCAAACGCTATTTTAGAAGGGATACGTGAATATTTTGAACACTACGCGCCACCTGGCACATTACTAGCGCATCGATAGAATCCATCATGTTTAAAAACCATTTTTTGAAAGAACAAGCGGTTATACGTCACGATTGGCTTTTAGAAGAAGTCAGCGAATTATTTCAACAGCCCCTTTTTGATTTGATTTTCAAAGCACAATGTACTCATCGTGCCTATTTTAATCCCAATCAAGTGCAATTGAGTACCTTATTGAATATCAAAACGGGTGCTTGCTCAGAAGATTGTGCCTATTGCTCACAAAGTGTACGCTTTAAGACTAAAATAGAACCTGATCCCCTAATGGAACTGGAAAAGGTGATTTCGGCGGCTAACAAAGCGAAAGCCAATGGCGCAACACGTTTTTGCATGGGAGCCGCATGGCGTAGCCCAAAACCAAAAGAGTTTGAAAACGTATTGGAGATCATCAAAGCCGTCAAAGCACTTGGTTTAGAAACCTGTATGACTTTAGGGATGCTTAATGCAGAACAAGCGCAGCAGTTAAAAAAAGCCGGCTTAGATTACTACAATCATAATCTTGATACTTCCAAAACCTACTACGAAAACATCGTCAGCACCCATAGTTATCAAGATCGTCTTGAGACACTTGCCAATGTGCGTACTGCCAATATCAAGGTATGTTGTGGTGGTATTATGGGTATGGGCGAAAGCTTAGCAGATCGGGCCGCGTTATTGCAGACTTTAGCGAATTTACCCGTTCACCCAGAAAGCGTACCCATTAATCAATTAGTACGTGTAGAAGGCACCCCTTTAGCAGAGGCTAGCGAACTCGATCCATTTGAAATGGTGCGCTGCATTGCCGTGGCGCGAATTATGATGCCAAGCTCAATGATACGTTTATCAGCAGGGCGATCCGAGATGAACGATGAATTACAAGCATTATGTTTTCTTGCAGGGGCTAACTCGATTTTTTATGGAGAAAAGCTATTAACGACAGGCAATTCCACGATAGAACATGATCGCCAATTGTTTAATCGCTTAGGCATCACCTCAGTGAACAGTTATCAGTGAACAGTTATCAGTGAACAGTTATCAGTTATCAGTTATCAGTTTCACATTTAGCGTAGCTTCCCTTCGGTTCACGCTAAGTTTTCGCTGTTCAAAACTTTTGCGTGAGTATTCGGTGTGCTACGCTAAGGCAACTCGCAAAAAATAATCTACCCAAAAAGAAAGGGGCAACCCTACGGATTGCCCCTACCGTCGGGGTTGTAGGGGCAATCCCTTGTGCTTGCCCAGTGGTATATTAATTTTTTCGAGTTACCTAAATAAAATTTTAGCGTGAAATGTGGAATTGGCTTGATATTTTTGAAAGGATAGGAGCAAATTAACTGCTATCAAAAAATGGGACAAAGTTAGACTTTCTTGTACAATTTGTCCAATAAATTGTCCAATAAATTTTGAGGACTTGAAAATCTAACTAAGTCACCCTATAACTGACTGATGAGTCAGGTTGACTCATAACGAGAAAGGTTTTCTCGTACCTGGTATTGAGAAGTGAAGATTGGTAAATTGGTGTTCAAGCCTCGGCTTGGAGGCTAATTTGACCCCAAAGGGCTTGTCTTCAATTCGTACAGTACCTGGTTGCATGAGACCGTTAGAACGGGACTGATGCCAACTTATGTGCCTGCTCAACCAGGACTCTAGTTGCATATCGAAGGAGTTATCAACAGAGAGCGAAGTACCTAAAAATGTCCAACTTTGTCTAACTTTTTAGGAGCAGTTCATACATTCAAAGATTCACAAATTCATGAATTTATTTAAATCGATTTTTGATTGACGGCGCTTTTGGGCAACTTGAGCAACTTGGGCAACTTGGGCAACTTAAACTGCCCGAGGCATAGCACGATTTTCAAAGCCCGCTTAATATCAGTAAAACTCAAAACGGGCATGAACAGTGTTTCACATTTGGCGTAGCACACCAAAGGTTCACGCTTATTAAGTTTAGTTTCGCGAAACTTAAGCGTGAAATACAGTTTTTGCGCGCCACTTTTCACGTTAAAGTTTATCGAAGCGAAACTTAAGCGTGAAAGCGTGAACCTTTGGTGTGCTACGCTAAATGTGAAATGTTCAATTTGATAGCTTTGTTCAAAAAATAGTTCATTCGTTCATACTTTTATAGGTTTCTGGTATTTTTTTTGCAAAAATTGCCTCTGCATGGCACGATTTTCAAAGCCCTCTTCAAAAAAATATTTTCACTCAATAAGGCTAAACGACTGCCGTAATCATCTGAAAATCGATAGGTTCAAGTTTTTGCGCGCAAAAACTTGAACCTAGAATAGTTATAGCGTTTCCCGATCTCATGACGTACAGTTATATCAATAAAATAGAACCGCAAAATAAATTTTGCACTCCAAGAAGGCCGCAAAATAAATTTGGCACTCCAAGAAGGCCGCAAAATAAATTTGGAACGATAATGATTTGTACTTCATTCAATCGAGAAACGCTATATACGGCACAATTTGTTGCTGCCACCTTCAAGTAAAATTTTTAGCTCTAAAAACTTGAACATCGAATTCACATTTTCAGGCAAACGTTTTTGCGCGCAAAAACTTTTGCATACAATAACAAGGCTGAAAAATAAAAATCAGAAAAAGCTCTCAGTCA
>JAYQWI020001573.1:0-1039 GCA_035871815.2 Candidatus Parabeggiatoa communis | reverse complement strand
CCATCATTGCCACCTCTCCCCCTTACTTAGCCTCTAGCCCAGCATTGCAACCTTGGCAAGACAAATGTCAAGTGATTCCATTAGGCATTGCCAAAGGCCGCTTACCTGAACCGACTCCTGAAGCTCAAAATTGGGCTGGGCAACAATGGGCAAAGCAAACGATAAGAATACTAACGGTGGGACGGTTAACTTATTATAAAGGCCATGATGTTCTGATACGTGCTATGGCTCAAGTAGATAATGCACAACTTTTGATTGTTGGAACTGGTGAATTACGTGAAGGCCTAGAAAAGCGGATCATGGCATTAAACCTTGCCCATAAAGTCAAACTATTAGGGTATTGCAGCGATGCTGAACTCATTGCTTTATTGGCAAGTTGTGATTGTTTCTGTCTCCCATCCTTAGAACGCACAGAAGCTTTTGGCGTGGTGCTTTTAGAGGCGATGCGCTATGCGAAACCTATCATCGCCAGTGCCATTCCGGGTTCTGGTGTACCTTGGGTTGTGAAAGAATCAGGGCGATTGGTACCGCCACAAGATATCTCTGCGCTGACACAAGCTTTACAAGAAATGGTTGATAATCCCCCTTTACGGACTCATTTGGGAATGGGAGGCCAACAGCGTTTTCAACAAGTCTTTGATATTAAAAAGGTTGCCGTGAAAACGGCAGAATTATATCGGCATGTTTTGGAAACGGATTTATCCCATTTGAGTCAAGGTGTGAGAAAACAATTGACCGATTTGAGGTAAATGATCGAAAATAAAAAAATGGCCTCCCTGAAACTTTTTGATGGAAATCGGTTGACGAGTTTCTTGCTGCCACGCTTGTAAACCGCTTTCACTGACTTCTGAATCAGTTAAGCCATGTAGAAGGGTTATGGGCATATCCAAGGGGGGGGTGGGATGATAGACATACGTTTCAATGGCTTTGAAATCGGCCCGCAAGATGGGTTCAAAAAAATCCATTAATTCGGCATGTTCTAAAATTTCACGCGGCATTCCACCTAATTCATTGATTTTATCAATAAAATCCGTTTTCG
>JAYQWI020001572.1:0-7159 GCA_035871815.2 Candidatus Parabeggiatoa communis | reverse complement strand
TTGTTTGTTGAGTGCGAGCATTTGTTTTACCAATTGTACCATTTGCTTATGTTTGGCTTTGTCGGTAGATTTACTCAAGTCAATTTTATAAATTGGAAGCTTTCGTGTTGTCGTCAGTGAAATACGAGGAAATAAACGCTGTTTCCCTTTTTCGCCTGTTGATTGCACATAAAATCCAATCAATTTGGAATTCAATATGCCAAGTAGATAATACAAATTGACCTTTTCAGGTATGACGATAATGACCGCTTTTGTAGGAATATGAACCGTGTCCGTTGCCGTGCAAACCAGTGTTTTACTGGGAATTTCACGGATTAATATTCTTGGCTCTGAGCAAAATTCCCACGAAGGTTTGCTATAACACCATTCTCCGAAAGCCACATAATTTTGGAACGTTTCGACAAAATGATAGCGAAGAATATTGCGTCCTGTCGATTCAAGCCAAAAAGTGTCATTTTTTTGTTCCTCTGAATGGTAAACACGCTCTTTCATTTCTTGAGGGCTATGCTTTGAGTTATGATAAACTTGCATACCAAGTGTATATCGAGCCAGTGAAGATAATTCAACAGAACACGTTTTTATTTTGTCAAAAAAAGCCACTATTTTTTGAGAAGATGAAAGAGAAAATTTAACGTGTTCGTCATGTAACCACGTTTTTTTATCAACTAAGCGTTTATGCACAATGGCTTCACTCAAAGTTGTTGTCGAGGGTAGCTCACTTGTATCTTCAATAACTTCAATGACAGGATTTGTTGAGCTTTTAATTGTGAATAAAATGATGCTATTAACGGAAACTTTACTAAAAACAGGCCCCCAAAAATTAACAATTTGAGTTAACCCACCCTCACCTAGTAGATATTCACGCAATTTTTGGCTTGCAGGAATAGTCAGTAATGTATTGGGAATAATAAAACCAAATTGACCCTTTTTTTGAAGCAATTTGTGAGAACGTTCAATAAAATATCGATACAAATCAGGTTTGCCAGTAGACAATTTATAAAATGATTGTAGGTATTTTTTCTCATCACGGTTAGCAATCAGTACATAGGGCGGATTCCCAATCACGGCATCAAATCCACCGGCTTGCATCACGTCATGAAATTCACTTTCCCAATCAAAAGCATTGATGCGATATTGTGTTTCTTCATCTATCAGGGCTAATTGTGTTTCTTGATAAAAATCATGCCCAATCAATGAATTACCACATTTGATGTTATTGTTGATATCGGGTAAAACCCGTTCTTTAAATAAAGAGAGTTGTGAAATGACACTTTTTTCATCTTCTAAGACTTTTAACAACAAAGACAGTTTTGTGACTTCCACGGCTTGAGGATCGATATCAACACCGTAAATATTGTTTAATAAGATACGTTTGCGTTCTGAAAGGGTTAATTTCCAAGTACCACCGATGGCTTGATAAAGGCGCGGTTTTTTGCCTTTCAGAAATTTATTGGGTTCGAGCAAATATTGCTCAAGATGCCAATCCAGCAAGAATTGATATACGCCCAGTAAAAATGAACCGGAACCACAAGCGGGATCTAAAATTTTCAAGCGGCTGGCTGACTGTTTGCCATTACCCAGTAGTTTGTTTAAAAAACCATTGGCTTGAATTTTCGCACTATCCAAAAGTTTGCCAACGCTTTGTTTTACAATATAATCAACGATATAACGGGGCGTGTAATAAACACCACCGGCTTTTTTGACTTCGGGTTTTTCTTCAATAACGGCCTGATTTTGTGTTGTCAGACGGATGACTTTACCTAAAAACCGTTCATAAACTTGCCCCAAAATATCGGCTGGCAAGACTGAAAATTCATAAGGGCTAATGGGGTAATACAGATTAAAAATAATATTTTTTAAAACATCATCACCTATTTTTAAACTGGGGGTTAAGTTATCTGGCGCTTCGCGCCCTTTTTCCGTTTTAAAATGAAAGAGGCCGGAATTATAACGTTCATCGGCATCAGTGAATAATTCAAACAAACGTTTATAAATACTAGGGCCGTTAGTCAGGCCCAATAAACGCCCATAATCTTCAATGCCCCGATCTTCACAAATCCGTAAAAAGATAATTCTATCAATGGTTTGCTGAACAACAATATTCAGTTGACGCTGCGTTAAGCTGGCATTATTTGAAAGAATATGGTGCGCTAATTTTTCTCGCCACGCTTCCATTTCATTCAAAAAAGCGGTATCCACTTCAATAACGCCTTTTTTGATCAAAGTCTCTGCGGCATACTGATCAAATTTTCCCTGCCAAACCGCGTCATAAGAAAACCGTTCAACTAAGGCGTCCCAGTGTTCAAGATAATCCGTGTATTTGAGATACCAAACGCGCCCAATGCTGGGATCATCGTCCTTTTCCGGTTTTATGCGGCAATCATAAACGGCCCATTCTGCAAAATTGGTGAGAATACTCAGCGATAATTTGGCATTCCACCCATAGCGGCGAATTTGATAAGCCGCTTCAGAATCGGTGGAGAGAGAAATTGACGGTTTTTTCGCTTCGACAAAAAATTTTCGCACACCACCAACACGAAAACTATAATCTGGGTGTTTATAAGGTGCTTTGTCAATTTTTAGCCTATCTTCATAAACCACTTGCCGATAAGATTCTGTCAAGCCTGCTTTATTATCAACATCCCAACCTAATGCCGTAAAAAAAGGATTGATAAAATCAATGCGGGTTTGTGCTTCGGTGTAATCAGCTTGTTGATAAATCTCTCGTTTTTGAGAAAAGCGTTCTTGTAATTTTTTGATTTGATTAATATTATACATTTAATTCGCTTTTTTGAGAGGAAGGGTAGATTTTGCCACGGAAACACACGGAAAACACGGAAAAATTCATTCCGTGCTGTGTCATTCCGTGGCTTTTAATCTAATCCGTTGTTCTAAATCGCCAAGGTTTCCATAAACGATGTGTACTTAAGCATTCCCATCCCCAGCGTAACCAGCGTAGCAGGGCAAAGGATAACCATAAGGCCCACAGTAACATGGCGATGCGATAAATCCACATTGACCAAGATAATACCCAAACTGAAGGGAGGGTGCCGGTGGTACGATCTTCATACCAACGTAAATAGTCGGCACTTGAACCATTGCCGGCGATGTGCATGTCTGGATGGCCGAGTAATCCTTGCTTAATGGCAAACACTAAGGTGATTAAAGCTAAGCCTGTTAATATCAATAGGCCAATTTGAATGGCATTGAATTTCAGGGCGGGTAGATCAGGTGAAATACGGGCTCGCCAACCTAACAGGATAAACCACGCGATAACCACTAGCATCAGTTCCACTTTGACTTGGCTTAATACAATCCCTAACAGTAGCCAATGCAAGGTATTTAATGGCGTGAGTGAAATTTGTCCGAGTCCGACTGAGACTAAGACGATGACGATTAAAATGCCCCAAATCATGACGGCCGGGCCGATGGGTTCGCCTCCAGTAAACAATATCCAACGCTCTCTGGGCATGTTGATTTCAATCAGTGTGTTGACACTGTCAATACCGAGCCCAATGTTGGGTGTGGAAAAATGTTGGCTCAGGCCAATAGGTTGTTGAAAGCGTAGAACAACTTGTTGTGTTCCTGGGGTAATAGGCAAGGTAACCAATTGGCCATCTTGACGTATGGGTTGCGATTTGCCATTGATTTCTACCGATTGCAATAGGGCATCGGAGGGTAGCGTTAATTTGTGTTGCATGCCACGACTGCTGCGTAAGCTTAATCGTAACTGATTGTCGGTGGTACGCTGTCCAGGGCTGACGATGAGATGACTATGATCTATTGTTAACACTTGCCCAGTAACCCCACCTGGCCGGTTAATGTTTAAAGTCACCGTTTCGCCTGGCCAAGGCCGCCATTCAGGTAGCCAACGTCCCTTATCTTGATGATGCACGACTGGAATCCCTTCAATCTCAACATGCCAGATGGCACTGGCATCTAAACGCCACACTTCGCTACTGAAGGTATTGTTTTGTGCCGTCAAGGTTATCGTTTCTTGTTTATCAAATACCGATAGCCAACTGATTTCAGAAGCATTGGGTGACAGGTTGATCAAGGCTTTGCCTTCTTTTACGCGGATTTTTTCGCTGGTAACCGATTCGCCTTTGAGCAGGGGAATTTCTAATACTATTGCCGTTCCCCGTGGGCTTTGGCGAATGACGCGGGTTTCAACTTGCCAATCTAAGCCTAATAATAAAGTGCGTTCGATTTGTACAAATGGGGGTAAGCTGCCCATTTCTAATTCAGCCTTTTGAGCGTCATCGGGCTGTTCGCGGGTAAATTGCAATTGAGCATCAGCGACACCATTTTCATGCACCCCTTCAACGCGCCAACCTTTTGCTTTGACTTCAACTTGATGCGATTTCAACGGTAAAGGGAGCAGCACGGTATTACGATTGGGTAATAGGCCTGTAAAGTGTACTTCATGAATCCCTTTCGTCAGGCTGATCCAGAGTTGCCCTTGATGATTGCGTAATAAGCCTTGTGCCGGTTCGCCATTAACGAGCACTTGTTGAGGCAACCATTGTTTTGCCAATCCCGGTAGTGGCACGGCCGTATCAGTCTGGCTATGTATTGTCATACGGGCACTGAGTTGCTTCGCGTCTAATTCTAGCAAGAGACGTGGGCTACTGGCACAGTAAGGTAAACAATCGGGCTGTGCTAACAGCCGAGTTTTCAACTCATCCAATAAGAACTGAGGTGGAAATTCAGTATTGCTCATTTCAGTCTGATGATTGCCTGAAGACCTCATCCGGTTAAAAATCACTTGATTTTTATCTTGCTGACTCAACGGTTTTTCTACCCTTGAATCATTGAATTGAGTGTTTATCATTGAATCTTGGAGTTGAACAGTCTCTGCATGATTGACAACAGGCCAACAGAGTAATAAACCCGCTAACAGTAATATTGTCGTGGCCACAGGGGTAATGGTTTTATTGAACAATTGAAAATAGACCTTTTTAAACAAGCGTCGTGCCCCACTTCCCCAAGAAACCCATAAAAAGAAGACTATCAGAATAGCCAGCAGTATCACGCGCATAAACCCTAAAACACTGTTCATGATGGGCGAGAATAACCACAAGTCAATTGTCTGATTGTGTTGAACAGGGCCACTCCAATGCATTGTTATAGCACGCCATCCCCATTGCGGTAATCCGGGCCCGGTTTGCACTTGGGCATTGGGATCAATTTGTAGCAACTGTTTTTTGCTTTTTTTAACCGAAAACGAATCAGCGTCTTTATAAGCTTGTTGTTGAGGCAAACTATCCATTATTCTAGATTCTTGTCGCATGTTAAAAGACGGCATCGATTTTGGGATAGGTTGATTATCCATTTCACCATACGCCTCTGCTGAAACGGGGGCTATGTGCCTTGTCTGAACAGGCTGATCTAATTTTTTCCACGGATATTCAAGTTGTGGATAGAGACTTTGCCGCGCTTGCTGCATCATAAAGGGTAAAGCTATGATTAATAAAGCAATCAAGCTTAAATTCCGATATGAACGCACTATGCGGCTAAACCAGCCTATTTCCGGTAAGACGCGCAATAAGCCAATGGTGGCAATAATATTTAACCAAACCCAGTAGGGTGCATGGGTTTCATGGGAAATCAACACCATAGTGAACAGTGTCAAAGCGCCCCATGCCCAATGCCAAAGTTTGCCGATTGCGGCGGCCATGATCAGGACAATAAATAAATCCAAGAGTGTCCATTGTTTCAGCCAGGTTCTCGGTACATCGTCTACGCCAGTGGCATTTAATAAACGCCAGCCAGGTGGTAAATGTAATGTGGCATTCACGTTTTGGAAATCATGCGCCCAGCCGACAGCGGGTAATTCACTGACAGCGGTTTCTAAACGGCTATCGGCGACTAAATTAACTTGTCCGCGTCGCACTTCAACACCGGTATTGTCCTCCGCTTCTAAACGGGTGATAAATTGATCTTGCCCATTGACTGCCACGCGCCCTAATAATCCCGGTTCGGCCATTTCTAAACGCCACCCTCGCGTCATACTGCCCGTGATGTGATCTTGTACACTGTAACCTTGGCCATCAAAATCTAACCAAAAATGCCGTTCAAGTGCCAATCGATCTGGCGCAGGATCAGGATCGCCTCGGCGCTTTTCGATAAAGGCTAACGTGTCGCCAGCACGCACTTGATAGGCGGGGTATTGCCGCCAAGTTGAAGGCAGTGCCGTTTGTTGGGGATCAATGGCCGTGACACCGCCGATCTCTACAATGCGCAAATCATGATGGGCCTTAAAAACCCAGATTTCTTCATCTACCCATTGCCCTTCTGACGGTGTGAGCGTTAATTGATAAGTCGCCCCCTCTTGGCGAGAGCGTAACGTTAAAACCCATGAACCGGGCCGCACTTGCAGTCGCAAACGACCATCGCTTTCTAACCGCGCCGGCAAAGGGCTGTCTAAAGACAGCGCGATATGCCGATTAAGCATCACAGGGCCTAACACGACTTCACGGTGACGGCCGGCTACATCTAGCTCGATACGGGTGGTGATTTGTAAGGGAATTTCGTCGATAATCTGACGATAAACGTGTATATCCAAGCGATTTTCCTCAGCCGCTTGATCATCAGTTTGCTTCTGTTTTGTGAGCCATAAGCGGCCTTGATTATCAATTTGTGGCATAGCAACCGCTGTTTCGTCAATCGTTAAATCAAGTAAACCCGTTTGTTGTGGCATTTGCACAAATTCTGGCCGACGCGAGAATTGAAATGCGCCCTGTATCGTTAATAAGCCTTGAGGCGCAAACACACTGGGTACACCGCGACGATCAGTCACAATCGCGGGTTTGTCGTTGAGTTGTACCGCTTGAGGCCACTGTTTTGCATTACCGGGTAGCGCCAACCAACCTGCGCTATAGACTTGCCATTGTTGGCTAAATTCAGCCTGTGTTGCGCTGACATTCAGCGTTAAACGCGAGGGCCAACGACAGTGTTGTGTCGTTTTGTCATACTCGAAGGGACAAGTATAATCCTGAGACTCAGGTAATACCCAGTTAATCCAAGATTGTAAGGGCGGGGGGATATTTTGATGGGGATCAGTTTGAGGCGGATCAGTGCTTGCCCATGCAGACAGACTGAATAAATACAGCATCAGTCCGCTTAATCCCATCACAATGTTGCGTGATGGCAGAGA
>JAYQWI020001571.1:0-3626 GCA_035871815.2 Candidatus Parabeggiatoa communis | reverse complement strand
TTCACTTGGCTGGGTGTCAATCTGTTTCTCGGCTGCCAATTGTCTTGGAATTTACGTCCTTTTTTTGGCACACCTCATCTTGAAGTGCATTTCCTACGAGATGATCCTTTTAATGGCAGTTTTTACGAAGCCGTATTTTATCTATTGAAACGCTTGCTTTTTTAAGGGGCAACCACAAGGGATGCCCCTACAAATCATGTTTTTCACGCAAAAATAACAGGGCAACCACAAGGGATTGCCCCTACAAATAAGGAGTACAACTATGACGATTGATATTCACGCGCTTGATTCAAGCAATCCCCTAAAAGACAATGAGACAATGCTGAACGATCCAAGCGAGAAAGACAGCATCAAAATGGAAACGCCGAAACCTGAAAAAGAGCGGTATCACTTACCAGAATCGGCAAGCACCATGCAAGTCGTGGATGCTCTGTTAAAATCACCAGAATCTGTGGTGAATCAGATTAAATCGGGGCACTTTAAAAAAACGCTCTTTATTCTACTGGTTGTTTTTGTCTTATGCCATGCGATTTATGGGTTGATTGTGGGTAGTTTTTCTGGCGAAGTGCAATGGTTTGCCGCCCCAATCAAAATTGTTGTGGGTACGGCATTATCAGCTTTGTTGTGCTACCCCAGCCTCTATATTTTTGGCTGCCTAAGTGGAGCCAACATCACGCCGGGCCAAGCTTTTTCCTTGTTGGCTGGTGGATTAGCGTTGACTTCTATATTACTGTTAGGGTTTGCGCCGGTAGCTTTTATTTTTACGTTCTCGATCAAGACAGTTGCCTTTATGGGAATAGTTCATCTTTTGATTGCTGCTATCAGTATTTATTTTGGGTTGCGCTATATTGTAATGGGCTTTACGCACATGGAAAGTCGTCAAGACAGCAAGCTCATCACAACATGGTGTGTGATACTGATTTTAACCCTGCTGCAAATGACGACAACGTTGCGCCCAATTATTGGTGAATCGGAGATGCTGTTAACCCCTGAAAAACTTTTTTTTATGGAACATTGGCTGAATGTTTTAGAAATGGAATAGTGTTTGAACACGAGAACACCCTGGAGCGTTCCCACGATAAAAACTTTTATGTCGGGTGGGCAATGTTATTGCCCACCATCCTTAATAGAAAAGTTAAGTTTGTTAGCACGTTGAGTATAGCGTTGGATAGTGCGTTTTGGCTTGTTATTAACTAAATGCGGCCTCTCGCAATCATAAAGTGGTTAAACAGGTTTTTTGTCCGGGTTTAGCTACCCATACAGGGCGTGTCGCGCCAGAAATGGCGGCTGAAGAAATGGCAAAGGCTTATCGTAAATGGCAAGAAAGGATGAAAAAATGAAATTGATTCAAGAGTCTAAACCAAAATTCAAAAAGGATAAATATTGTCCCATTTGTTGTCGTCGTTTAGCCTTTTTAAGATTTGTCGCGGAAGTGAGAGATTCGCATAGTTTCAATAAACTATTTGCTATCAAGGAGAAAAACCATGTTCAACTTAGTTAAAAAGTCTCTGTTGTCACTTGATTTGGGTGGTTACGTGCCATTCAAGATACCTGAGTTTCAGTTCACTTTTAATCTGGACTGTTCAAGGAAAGAAAGCCATCTTCAACTCAACTCTGAAGTCAATTTGGTTAATTCATCGCAACGTGAAGTTGCAGAATCGCATCGTGAAGCTGGCGTTCAATCTCAAGCCTAAAAGCGGGGGTAGACTGCTAAAAAATGACTCATCGTTATACATAAAGTCAAAATGCCATTAAAATGTAGGGGGGGGGTTAGCTTCGCTGGCCTACGGCTCGCTACGCTCTACCCACAATACGAAATATTCATTTATTTCAATGACTTAAAAAATGATGTCTAACGATGAGTAAGTACAACGGCCGAGTATACTTCAATCGGGCCGAAGCAAAATTGACATACACATTGCATAATTGCGAGAAATGGCTTGCTATAATCAATAATCTTCTGATGATTTGGATTATTTGCGTTGTGCGTCAAGGCGGCTTTGTGGCGTATCACAGAAAAAATTTGATAGCAAGAAATATTTCAAAAGTGAAAAGCTTGACATTTATTTTTTGTTAATAAATACTGTCCACTTGTGCGATTATAAATTTTCCCTCGTTTTGCTAATCCACAAATCAATAAATTTTGTCCGGCTATTATGCTGTTGTGCGGGTTTTACCGCAAAGGGCTTGGTTACTGTATTTCGTTGATTTATAAGACTTATTTATTAAAGACATCACCATAAGAATGAATGATTGGTATAACACAAAAAATGTTTTGTTTGGTGATGGATTCTAAAAAGGGTAACCTAAATTTTTAATTTCTAGGGGGCCGGGTATAAACCTTCGCTTTTAGGCTGAATTGCGGAAAGTCTATATGAATTTAAGTTTTATTAATTAATAACTGATAACTGATAACGTCTTAAATTCGCTGTACTCAATTGGTTGTATTTAAGAATCAGTAAAACTCAAAACAGGCAGATTATTTCTCAATTCAAAGTACTTTAGCTGTGTGAGTTGGCTTATGCGGCTGACTCTATTGATCTCGTAGCCAAGTTGGCTGCGTGGTTCACATAATGGCATTCAGCCAATTGGTTCGCTTGACTGAGGAATGCTATTGTGTGTTTCGAGGAAATTAATTTTACTCTGACCCCAATTATTAGCACCAACAACGGCCCATAATCGTGCCCATCAGAAATAAGAAAAAGGGGCCAGGCTCGATTTATTTTGCCGGCCCCAAACATCATAACGAAAATTTTCCTGTATTGAAGTTTTTTTTAAATTAAAGGTTGGACATTTAGAGTAAGTAGTCGAACCCGTCTACCAATAAAATTAAAGTCTCAAGTCAAACAACTTGGGACTATGCATGTCTCAATGGTATAATACTCAAAAATCGCACCTTCTTTATTTGAATCAATCCTATTGAAGAACCCCAGCACCGTGTCCGATCATCAAGTTATAGTTGCTAAAAATGGGCAAGAAGCGATTGATTTAGCCCAAATCCACAAACCAGAATTAATCTTGATGGACATCAGAATGCCAGTGATGAATGGCATGGAAGCAACCAAACAATTACGAGCAATGCCACAATTTCAAGATACTCCCATCATTGCCTTAACTGCTTACACTGGTGAAGAGGCTGAAGAACAACAAATAATGGTAGGCTGTAATGCCCATTTACCTAAACTAGTTGTCACTAAAGAACTGTTTGCAATTTTACAGAAATATTTAAATTAAAGGAGCAAGAAAGGGGTCAGGTCAGTACCCTTTTTAAACAATTGAAGTTAAAGTAAATTAATTCTAACTTGGTATTGGAGCCGACGCAAAAAACCGCGCGGCTGAAAAGGAGTGTTATAGCATTTTCCGCTTGAATAAAGTACATGCTTTTGCATAAATTTCAACAACTTAAATAGAATATTTGTACCTTACTAAATCGGGAAACGCTAGAGTCGGCTCACTGCCATTAAGTTAAAAATTTAGAGTCCAAAGCTTTGAACGCCAGTAAATTTTTCTTAACTTAATGGTATTGGTCTATGCTTGCTACACTTAAATAAAATGGAGAGCTTCAAATACTAAACATGAATATTTTTCAAAATTCGGTATTAAATCAGTATTTAAAAACGCAAGAT
>JAYQWI020001570.1:0-2327 GCA_035871815.2 Candidatus Parabeggiatoa communis | reverse complement strand
ATGGCATCAGCCAAATTGTCATTGACTGGAACAGCAGCAAATCCTAAAGGAATAAAGAGTATGTACAAGATAAGCAAATTTGCTGTCTGTGTTGAGGTTGGATAGTTCATCATCTGTTCCTTTTCGCAACTGGCGAATAATCAATTCATCATTCGCAAAGTTGCTATCAAAAAAATGGCCACAATCAAATTTGTCGATTGTGGCCAAGAAATAGGATACCTAATACATTTAACTTTGTGTCACTCTGTGTAATTCTGTGCCCTCTGTGTGTATACGATAATGGGCACTCATCCAGAGACACGTAGGACTCTAACCAGATACCACAACCTAACTGCTAACTTATGCCAAGGTCCTTAGGTTGGGTAATTCTTCCTCTATTGACAATTCCGTATAGCAATGCCTTCTACATCATTGAAAATAGATGAAAATTCCTTTATGGGTTTGATTGTGCAATTATTTTTATCAATCGTACCTGCAATCACGGTGTTTTTCCCATGATAACCAACCAAAAATGTGCCATTAGGTAGCGTTTCCAGAGCCTCGATTTCAGATTCTGAACTGAATTCACAGACTGTAGAGATACTTGTACCCTCGTAGGCCAACAACTGGGCAGTTCGATCACCGGCACCCTCTTTGGAATCGTCACCATTGACATTTCCTACCGCATAAAGTGTGGTGCCTGCAACATCCCACGTTAAGTCTTCCACTTCGCCCTGATACTCTTTCACAAGTGTTGCCTCACAATTGGCCACATCAATGGTGAACAGTCCTTTATTCTGTGCCCATCCCCAGAGTGTACCATCAGGACGGAAAGCCAGACCATCAACTTCCTCAAATAGGGTGTTGCTATCCTCGTCAAAGAGGGTCGGACAAAGTTCAGTGATATTTCCGTTGGTTTTATCAACCGTGTAGAGATATCCCGGTTTATCGGTGTTATCACCAGCCGCTGCGTAAAGTTCACCCGTCTTAGGATGTATAGCCAGTGCTTCAATATCACGTCCCTTATGCATACCGCCTATCTTGACCAGTTCGTCCTCAGCAACGATAAGCATTTGGGTGTCGTTTAACTTATCATCATGCACGGCATAGATTTCAGGTTGGCAAGCAGGTGCCAAGACAAAGCTGACTGTTTTAGTATCGCAGGCAACTTTGGGATTATCCTCCCAACCTGTTTCGTCGTAAACCGACGCTGTCATGGTGTATTGCCCCTCTGGGTAACCCGTTGTGTTCCAACCATTGGGATTACCCCCACTATCACCCAAAAAGTAGTATGGGGCCTGTTCTTCGTCGTGAGGAGAAAGAATACTCACACCATTTGGATCTGTCAGTTCAAAGCGAACCTGTTTAGGTGTTCCACCAGTGATGGTAGCCCCAATATTGAGTGTACTGCTAGGCGTGACAACCTCCCCATCCGAAACCCCGGAAATTTCGACCATTTGAAGTGGGCACTGAGCGATGCCATTTTTTACTGTAAAGCTTATCGTTTGAATATCGCAAACCTGTCCCGCGTTGTTATAAATATTCACGGTCATGGTGTATTGACCATTAGGATATTGGGTGGTATCCCATTTTTCATTGTCACCCAAGAATAAGTACGGTGCCTTATTTTCAGTGTGTGTTTTGACAGTGCCATCAGGCCCAGTCAGTTTAAAGTTCACCTTTTTAGGGGTACCACCGTTAACAGTCACCTCAATGCTGAATGCGCCTGAAACCACTGCATCGTCGGCAATGCCGGTGATACTGGCCATACTGAATGGGCATGCCGCTGGTGGGACTATTAATTCATCATCGCACCACACTTCATCGCCATCCACTGTTTTATGGAGGTGTTGCCAAGCTAACTTGCGCTTACCATAGAGTCCATCGCCCAGATATTGAATCACAGGGCCACAGACAAGGTCAATCTGCGTCGGACACGGCTTTTGATCAGGTGGCAGATCAACCGGCAAATCAACATTCAACTGGATAGTTTGATTCGGGCCAACATTCTTCGTCACATAGTTAAAAACCGCCTGACCCTTTTTGATCATCTTACCGTTTTGATCATAGACGTGTTTGAAATTAGTGTGCGCGTAAAACTCTTTGTAAGACACCAGAGTGACTTCATAGGATTTGTCCGGTGATGAGTTGGTCACCTTACCAACTTTATAACCATCGTCTTTCAGTATCCACCCCGTGACCGGCAACTGTTTCCCATCCACCTGACAACCCTTTTTATAACGACCACTCGACGTCGGGAAAAGTTCATCGGCTGATGCTGGTGTGTTGAAACCAAGGAGAACTGTCATAAACAGCGCAACTGTTACCATCATGCATTTTAACGAATG
>JAYQWI020001569.1:0-3273 GCA_035871815.2 Candidatus Parabeggiatoa communis | reverse complement strand
TTGAGTAATGCGTGGATATTTAATCCATCATCCTTCAGATACGCCTCAAAAGTGTCATGAGCCGTCATCCCATAATGCCTGGTTTCACCGTTATGCAGCGGACGAAATGCGGTAATAATACGCTTGCTATATAACGGTACCAAGATACCCACATGACCTGCTATATTCTCTATGACACCATTGGCATGTAGATAAGCGATGTCTTCAACATCAACACTAAATTCAATCGGCTGTTCACCAAATAACAATCGACACATAAAGGCCTTTTTTTCTTTAGCCTTTTGGACAATATTCAGGATGTTTTTATCATATTTCAACTTTAAGAAATAATTCAACGTCTCGAAAAAATCCGCCAGAGTCACCGTTTGATCAATAGCAACCTTTTCAACCAAATGTGCGGCCAGCGCACAAACGAGTCCAGGTTGCCCTTTGGTATTCTCATAAATGGCCTTGATGACTTCCGGTTCAATTTTCTGACCCGATTCGAGCATATATTGCTCAAGCAACAGATTGACTTCGGCCTGGCTAAAATAGGAGACTTTTAATTCTTCGGCCACATTGAAGGGAGAAGCTGTTGAAGTGACCAATTTCGCAAGGGTACTGACACCGACAAGGAGCAGAGAATGAAGGGCATGATATTGTTTTCGATGATACATTTGCCGAAATGCATGCATCACCTCGCTTAAAACAGAATCCGGTATACCTTCAAATTCATCGATGACGAGAACGATAGACTTAGCTTGCTTCTTGATATTTTCAAAGCATTCAACCAGATCGATTGGATCGATAATCGTCTGTTCTAAGCTAATATGATGTTTGGCCAGTTCCTGATGAAGTTGATTATTGAAATCTCGGTAAAACCTATCCTTTGTGACTGTCTTCATGTTCTCAAAACTAATCCAAATCGGGGTAAACCCTTCTTCCTTAACGGCCTCAAGTAAGAGTTGAAAGTAGGTGGTTTTCCCGGATTGTCTGGGAGCAAACAGCGTAAAATAGCGGCCCTTTCGCACTTTTTCCTGACCAATCGTAATTAAGGCCTCACGCATGACAGTGTAATGTAGGGCCGGATTACAGGGCCCTGAAGTATTGAACTCGCGCATCGTTCTCCTTAGTGAATAGATTAGAAGACATTTTGAAAGAGTACTCATAAATCAATCATGACAAGAAGGCAAATCAGCGTTTTATCAGCTTTTGAGATTTTTACAACCGTTGAGTACTTTTTTTTAGACAAAGCTGTCGTTTTTATTTAAATACCTATTATTTATAGGGTATAAATAACCCAAAAACTCGCGGCCCGCGCAGGGCGCGGGCCGAAAAACCCACCCTCCCCAAAATCCTTACCCTTTCCATAAAAAATAAAAAGAATAAAAAGAAAAAAGAAAAGGATAAAAAATAAAGGTTTACAATGTCCTCGCAAGCCGCGCGCCGACATCCCTGTCACGGTGAGACCGCTGCTCCCAGCCCCGGAACGACGAGCGCACCCACACGGCATCGTTGACCCAGGAGGCACCGCGCAACACAAGAAGGCTATCTTTTTTGCTGTATTTTTTACTCAAACAGTCGTTTTCCTTACCTTTATAAGTGCCTTCATATTCTGAACACGTCCATTCCCAAACGTTTCCTGCCGTATCATATAAACCAAAAAGGTTCGCGGCAAAAGAACCCACGGGAGCAGTGTATTCAAATCGATCACCACAATCATTATCGCTACAATTAGCTTTATTATATCCAGTAATCTCATCCCTCCACCAAGAATTCGTCTCCTCATTCCCCCACCAATATTTCGTTTCGGTACCGGCCCGAGCTGCATATTCCCACTCCGTTTCGGTAGGTAGACGATATTCTTTACCCGTTTGTGTACTTAACCATTCTGCGTAAGCGGTAACCTCTAACCAAGACACATTGATCACGGGACGATTTCCGCGCCCCCAACCTTCATCATCTGGTTTTTTTCTAGCAGTCGCTTCGGCAAACTTGTCGTATTCGGCAAACGTGACTTCATAGCGCCCCATTGCAAAGCTTTTGATAGAGACTTCATGGACAGGCTTTTCATCACTCTCACCATCGCCTTGAATATCGCCCATCCAAAAAGTATCGGCAGGAATCACTACCATTTCTGGGCCATAGCTGTCGTCTTTTAAACGATCACGGATTATTCTACCAGGTGTTGATATCAACCAATCAATCTGGTTATCCACTTTGGTGAGTTCCTTGGACAATGGCTGATAAATCAAACCCAGGCCTATCAATATCAAAAACAACATCATGCCCACCATCGAAGTCACATACCAACCCAATGAGACATAACGTCGTGGCTTTGAGGCCGCTTTCTCTTTCTTATCAAGGCCTTCTTCAACACATTGCCAAGCTGAACGCAGTGCTGCCAAATCATTGCCTATCATCCAAGGCGAAAAGGCTTCCGATAATAACTTCGATATCGTTTTCTGATAGGCAGGATCATCAGCCAATTTCGGATGCGTTTTCAAAGCCACTAAACAATGACAATGCCCTTGCCAAAACGCTAAGGGGCTTAGATGGCTTAAATCGGATTGTTGTAATGTCAAGACTTGCTCAGCGACTGCCTTATCATGATTTGCTATACTCGAAACCTGATTCATCAGCTCTAAAGCTTGTTGCCATAAGCGTTTATCAGTAGGTAGAGTCATGACAGGCGGAATATAATCGGCATCCCATTGGCCCTCCTTCAAGCGCCCAAGCGGTAAGCCTTCACCCGTTTTCACAATCTCATCAATGCCTGATTGCCATGCTTGCCATTCCAGTTGAACTTGATAGAATGGAAAAACGGGCCACGTCTTTTGCAGTGTTTCAGGCAATTTCAAAGGCTTCGCTATAGCAAATAATCCCTTGTTTTCACTTGGATTATCACACTCAGGTATTGCCGCTTTAGCACACACTAATAACTTGCCAGTGGCCGTTAGCGCCAGCAAGTTAGACAGGGCTAGGGGCTTTTGTTCTTGAATTTCAATGGTAAGTGAATACGAGGGAAGCAAACCAAAATGTTGGCTATGTGATGAAAGGCTACCGTATAAACGCGCCAGATGCGCTAAAACCAGATCGTGTTGCACCAAACGTTGCTCATTTAAAGCATGGCCGTCTTGCCACGTTTCAAATTCACTCAAGAGTTGAAATAATTGATCGTCATGGGTTGTCATAATTTATCATTTTTGTGGTTATTATTAATTTGGGTTGTCGCAAAATAACAGGAACGAAAAAATTTTGCACTCCAAACGTTCGCAAAATCAATTTTACACT
>JAYQWI020001568.1:0-4815 GCA_035871815.2 Candidatus Parabeggiatoa communis | reverse complement strand
GAAAATCACACGCCACATCTATCTTCGTTCCGCCATTATCAAGTTTATCACCACTGAGGATAAGCAGTGCGGCCGTATCGGGTTCAGCAGTGGTGGTTAGGGTTAAATCGACTCCGCTCCCATTCTTGGTGGCGGTTAAATCAACGCCGGTTGCTAGAGTTTCTACACCTCTTGGAAGAATCCTAATTCTCCTTAACTGGGCACAACTATCAGCCCATTCAAACCAGTATGTGTCTATTACCGTTGCTAAGATACCATGTTTTGTAAAAAACTGTGTCAACCTCTCTCCACAGTTTTCACGATTCACCGGACGCCCATCTAGAAAAACATGCTCATAGCAGCTGAGAAATCTCACCACAGGCTCTAGTATCCACGGATCTGAAGGTATGGGAGGTGTGGGGGGGTCTCCCCGCCATATCGGAACCGCCGGGGGTTGCGGAACCTCCCACGGACCCTCTTGGTTTAAGATCCAAGGCACCATCCCACTTTGGGCTGGAATTGTATCGTAGTTAAGTACACAGACACCCTCGTGACTACCGTGATCCTGATCAGCGTGTACTGCTGTAAAACTGCTCAGTGTAAAAACACTGGCTCCTAGAGCGACCATTAGCCCTTTTTTGCTAAAACGACTGTTCATAACGTTTACTCCTATTGAAAAATATTTTCAATCAACAACTAATAACAATCCCATCAACTTTAAAGCACTATCAAGCGTTGATGGGATTGCTACCCTTTTTATTATTAAGGTTACGCCTAATCAACAAATGAAAATCCCTTTACATGGCAATCAATCATTTTTTCAGCCACCAACATTCAGATTGCCAAAAAATCAACTTAGATGTTCAAATTAGAGCCAACAGTCTAAAAGCTCAAGTCAGGTGGTGGCGACTAACCTTTCACTTCAGCAAAAGCGCAAATTATAAATGGTAGACAGCATATATAAGTCTTATTGACAAATTCTAAATTGAACATCACGTTTTTAAGCGATGTGTACTTGGCACAATATAAAATACATGCAAATATAAGGCCTTATTTTTAAGTGGTTGTTTTTATTAGAATGACTACTATTAACTATTATTAATGGTTGCATATTACAATGCAAAATAAAAATGTTATTGTACAAATTGCAATGCAAAATAAAAATGTTATGGTAAAAATACTAATTTAAGGGCAGACACGCAGGTCTGCCCCTACCAAACCCCACGTCATGACGGGGCCGTAGGGGCAAACCTTTGTTATCGCCTAGGCTTAACTTAAATGGCATGACGTGCTTGCCCTATAAATAAAGGCCTTAAACCGAACACAATACAACCGATTTGCCTTCCTCTATTGCCATTACCGATCGAGAAAGTTGCTTTAAGATTTGGGTATCGGAACCCACAATCAAACTCTCGTAACAAACACCTAAACTCAGTGGATAGCCTCTACTGCCAACTATAAGCTGTTCTTTAGACTGGGCAAATAGGGCCATCGCTGCAAAATGTCCCTGCAAACGCAGGAAGGCTAATCTCATTGCATCAACTGGAGAATTCCCCACATCCATATAGCGATTTAACAGCGTACAGAACAGCTCTTTATCCGTATTGCCGTAAAGCTCATACCCGAGTTCTAACAAGTATGTCCGAATGGTTTCGGCATTTTCCAATGTCCCCATATAAGCCACGGCTTGTTTTTCGTTTTGACACCACTGAGGCTGTTCCTGTTCCGTACCCACCGCCATATTCAGAATGGCACTACCAGGGGAATATTCGGGTAGCCAACTTGATAAGGATTGTGAAGAAAAAGATATTGGCTGTATCACACTACCATCGCTAACAAATCCAAGCCAATCAGATTGCCCATATTGTTCTTCCAAGCTTTCTAATCCTGGTACCAAAATCGGTATCGCCTGTTGTAAATTATGAAGACCTAAAATCATGATAATGTCTCCTGAATAGTCAAAGGGAATGAGACCTTAACAGAATCAGGAACAAAAAAGAAAGCTGTTTTTTTAAATAAGCCTAGGCGAACACGCAAGTTCGTCCCGACAAGCTCTAAATACGCTGGGTTTGATGATTATTGCTTTGGAAATGCTCGGAATCTTTTTCGAGTTCGTTTGAACCCATCTAATGTTAAGAATTTCTGAGTAAAAGTTTTTGCGTGCAAAAACGGGGGAAAAAATGGCGTTGCGTCTTTAGCGCCTTTTGCGTCTTTTGCGTTTATTTTTTCTTGAAATCTTTTTAACGCAAGAGGCGCAAGAGACGCTAGATTTCTCTTGAGTAACGTCTTTAGCGCCTTTAGCGCCTTTAGCGACTTTTGCGTTTAAATTTGTTAGTAGGAATGGTGGGCTTTAAAAACACGTTACCGGCCCCCTACAAGAAAGGCTTACCACGATTTCAAACTGACGGCCGGATCACCAAATAGCGTAAACATTTGCAATACATTTTGTGACGCGCCTTGTTCATAAGCGGCTATTTTGGCTTCTGTGGTGATGGCTCCCAAGATGCGGTTGCCTCGTTCAAAAATGCTGGCAAAGATTTCGTGCCCTAAAATCGCGTCTTCCCACGTATAGCTCACGTTGCTGGGTGCGAAAGCACCTATTGCCCCGCCTCGCGCCAACAGAAATTCTTCGGCAAGTGAGTATTTATTAGCCTCAACAAAATAGCCGTTAATGCACGTTAGCATGAGCGCAAAGGCTAATTGTTCTGTTGAGGTTGTGAATGAACATCATCTGGTTTAAATAATCCGTTCCGAACGTAGCGAGAGCAGAAGTTGTACTCATCAATCAGTCAATAAAAGATGTGCGCTGTCACTGGACAAAAAAAATAGCCCCATAGCATGACACTATGAGGCTATTTTATTTTAATTGTCCCAAATCAACAACCCATCAGGATTGTTTTTCTTGATGAGACGCTTGCTGTGATTACTTAGGTGTCACTTCATCATAAATAATGAGACTACCATCATAATCTATCTCAGCAGCACGGTAAGTATTTGCTACAACATCGTCCGTGCAGGTGTACGGGGAACCCCCACTGAGAAAATCACACGCCACATCTATCTTCGTTCCGCCATTATCAAGTTTATCACCACGGAGGATAAGCAGCTCTGCCGTATCGGGTTCAGCAGTGGTGGTTAAGGTTAAGTCTACTCCGCTCCCATTTTTGGTGGCGGTTAATTCCACGCCCGTTGCTAGAAGCTTCGTCTCATTTCCCTCACTGGGTTTTCCTTCAATGGGCTGATATTGATCCCGGAACGACCAAGTGATAATATCATGGTTTTCATAGGACTCGCCGGTCGCAGCAGTAAAACCGATATAAGCTTCCGATATGCCACCGAGAACCGTTGAAATGTTAAGTACACGAGTTAATAACGGGGAATCTGGACGCTCACCAGTCGTAGTCGTATTAGCACGTACTTCTAATTGGCTGCCATCATAGTCTACCCAAACGCTCCAGAGAGCACCATTCTGAAAAGGGGTACGAACAGTTTTCGTTGCCCCATTGAAACGACCATTGATATTGATACCGACATGGTTGGCATCAGGATCGTTCTTATCCGAATTATAGTAAGTATCAAATTCCACCCCAATGCTTGTTGGGATATTTTCATAACCTAATCCACCGCCATCACTGCCAGCACTTGAACTAACGGGTTGTACGACAAAAACCAGACCATCAGCTCCCATACCGCCAGGCTGCGTCATTCTAAACTGAAAAAAGGTACTGAATTTTGCCGTACTCACTTTAGTCTTGCTAAAAACGCTTCCTGCTTGATACTCTTGAGCTTTGGTTAGCCTAAGTACCGCACCATCAGCTGTTGTAACAACAGCAGCATCACCATTTATTTGGAGGAACTCCACATTTGAAAAGTCTTCCAACGTAACATCTGTTGCCGAGACTGAACCACAACAAGCTAAAGCAACGGCACCTGCTAATGTATTAATATAACGCATAACGTTTTCTCCGAATTAGTACAAATGTTTTTCTCAATAAGTCGAATTGAGAATCAAGCCTTTTTTCACAAAAATCACGCGATGTTTAACTTGAGGGCAAGCGAATTGCCCCTGTGTTAGACACCTGTGAGCAAATGAAATTTATACCTTAGACAATACCTTCGCCAATTTAAAAAATGAACCATTTCCAAAAAAGACTGATTTTTATTAAGATTAGCAAAATCAATAAGTTAAAAATTGACATTGGCTTGAAATTGACGACTTTTACAATTTGGCGAAAGTATTGTTAGATAAAGCGTTTTATTAATGATTGAAAATCACAGAACTAAAGCCCAGAAGAATAATCACAAAAAGCTAATAAAAAATTATAAATACAAATAAATCAAACAAAATGGTTTGCCAAATATAAATTTTATACTACACATTAATGCAAAACGAATGCCAAAAATTGATAAAATCCATTTAAATTATTGAATTTATTCGTATTTAAAAATATTGTCATTGACAACGCTTGATAACAACAGTCTAAAATTTAGACGATTTTTTTATTTTGCGAGGTAAAATGCCAAAATAACGCGATGCGATGTTTAACTTGATGGCAAGTGATTTGCCTTGGTGTTAGACACCAGTAGGAATGGTGGGCTAACAGACGTTACCGGCCCCCTACAAGAAAGGCTTACCACGATTTCAAACTGACAGCCGGATCACCAAATAGCGTAAACATTTGCAGTACATTTCGGGAAGCGCCTTGTTCATAAGCGGCTATTTTGGCTTCTGTGGTGATGACTCCCAAGATGCGGTTACCTCGTTCAAAAATGCTGGCAAAGATTTCGTGCCCTAAAATCGCGTCTTCCCAGGTATAGCTCACGTTGCTCGGTGCG
>JAYQWI020001567.1:0-2095 GCA_035871815.2 Candidatus Parabeggiatoa communis | reverse complement strand
TTGAAAAGGATTACTCATTATCTCAGCGAGTTGACAAAGCCCTTTTTGTTCATTTTGTTGTAAGGTTTGATTTAAAATTTGACGTACATCTGATAAAGGTAGAGTTACCAATTCATCCCAAAAAAGGGGATGTTTTACTTTATTTGAAAGACTAAATAAACTAAGTACCCATTGCACAGGATAAAAAATAGCACGCGAAGAACCTAAAAACTTGCCTACAATAAATACAATACCAATTAGTACACTTTCTACTATACAGAATATCACACTGGCTGCCACGCCAGCTACAACGCTTAATGTTATCCCTGCTGCTACTCCAATTGCCATGCTGAATGTTACACTGAATGCCAGGCCATGTGCTACCCAGAATGCCACGTCGTTTGCTAAGCCGCCACCCACACCGAATGTGACACAGGCTACCATGCTAATTGCCACACCGCTCGCCACACCGATTGTCACGCCGACTGCCATGCCGACTGCCATGCCGAATATCAGGCCATCTGCCACGCCTATTATTACTTTAAATAGCCATGCAAAAATATCAACTGGAATACCAAAAATAAAATGCTCCATCAAAGGAAAAGGAACTGCAACCAAGAAACCAAAAAATAAAGCAATAATAGGAGCCATTAAATACAAATTACGATAGGCGAGAATATGTCGAGTGCCAAAAAGAGCCTCTTTTCCTTTTCCCCATTTATAAAGCTCAGGATCAGCTTGATACAAATAACATTTCAATGCCGTGGGACGAAAAAATACCCAATACGCTAATAAAAAATAATGGCGGGGATTGAGCGGATTTAAACAGGCGGGGAGTTCGCCTCGGTAGGTGGGGAAGTTGGGCATAGGGGTTCCTCAAAAATATAACGACAAGGATTGGATATAAGAAAGGATTGAAACTAGGTACTACCATCTAATTCCTTATTAACATCTAATCCCTGTCGTTAGCAATTTAATTTAAATAAATAAGCGTTTTGTTCGACATCTTACCACCTATCAATTTTGTTTAACCTAGTACAGCGAAACGAAGTTCAGCGAAGCTAATTACTCGGATAAACGAATTAACACCTTTTGGTAAACTGAGTACAAAAAATGACTCAATAAACGAATTAACATCTTTTGGTAAACTGAGAAGCTGATTTGATTAACTTAATGTTCCCACATTATAGGCATAGATGCTCATACTCTCGATTTTTTTAAATTCGTTTATCCCAGTAATTCGTTGTACTATGATAAAAAAAGCTTCTTCAATTTTCATTCAGGGCTACCTCAGTTCTTAATGCCTGTTCACGGCGTTCATCCCCTTCGCGTCGGGTACGCGATACCCATTCTTGAGCCTCTTCTCCAAATGCGGGATAAGGTAATGCCCCACGAATATCACTCCATTTACGCGCTGGTTTCAAAGCATGATCAACTCGACGCGCTAGATGCATAATCAAATCTAATTTTTCTCGACTATTTAAAGAGTCTGATTGTTGTTTTAATTCTTTTAGTAATTCATTGGACATGGGTTTGCTCCTAAAATAATAAACGGTTAAGCCTGGGCGAACACGCAGGGCGAACACGCAGGTTCGCCCCTACAAAAAAATACGCGGGGTTTGTTTAGTCACACCCTTAACACCGTTGTTCAAACAACACTTTTGCCAATTCTTGTACACAGGCCGGATGCCCTTGACTGTCTTGCCAAATGCTCTCAATCTCCGCATCAGTAAAGTCAATACCGGTTGAGCGAAGGCGTGTTTTGATAAAGGTGCGAACTTCTTGTTGTGAAAAGGGCGGCATGTCTATGATTTGACAAATACCGGCTAATGGCGACGCTTCCAAAGGTGAATCATAAAATAAGTCGGCTAGGGGAGAATGGCTGGCAATCAATAATGTCAATGGCCCATCAGCCCCTTCAGCCAGCCCTCGTAATTCAATCCGTTCATCGCCGCTAAACAATTTATTCGTCATGCGCCCAATATTATCAAGGCATAAGACATATCGCTTATCCCGCAAAGCACGGTGCAACTCAAAACCACGACATTCCTCAATACCTATCTCACTACACAAGGCTTTAAAAAAATCACCTTCATCATGGACAATTTGCATATCC
>JAYQWI020001566.1:0-2264 GCA_035871815.2 Candidatus Parabeggiatoa communis | reverse complement strand
CTCCGATAAAGGGCATATTGTCTGGAAATTGCATTTGAATACTCCCCAAACAAAAAGTCTTGTGCCTATAGATTTTATCATCGATTTTTATGCGGGTAAAAACCGGCTGATTTCTTTTCCAGCGGAGATTGTTGATCATGTCAATCGTATTGTACAAAACCAAAGTCAACTGACTTTTGATGATTTAAAAACTGAAGCTGAAATCCTGATTAAAGAGGATATCTCCTTTTTTCATGAAAATTGGAAAATATTTGATTTGGAAACTGAAAGCTTTTTAGAAATTTGGACGGCTATTTTAAGAGATATCAATGATTACAAGATAGAAGAGTTAAGATACAGCCAGCAAATGGCTAATGCTTTTACGGACAGTATGGAAAAAGGAGAAAGACTGCTGTCTCAATTTAAGCGATGGAAACAAGAAACCCCTAATCCAATTAAAAAGTTAGCACAAAAACTCAATCCCATTCTCAATAAATTTTATTTGAACCTCAAAACCACTTTTGATTTTCAATCCATAGAGGATTTAAAATTCATTAAAATTCAATCACTCAGTGGCACAGAAATCCCGTATCATGGTTGGAGTACCGGAACCAAACAATTTATTTTAACGCTCACGCCACTTTTTCAACTGAATACGGAAGATACGATTATTTTAGTTGATGAACCTGAAAGATCATTATATCCAGATATTCAAACTGAAATTATCGACTTTTACACTCAACTTGCGCCACAAGCACAATTCTTTTTTGCCACCCATTCGCCTCTGATTGCGTCGTGCTTTGAACCTTGGGAAATCGTGGAATTGAAATTTAATGAACAAGGGACGGTTTATCAAGAGCAATATTACGAAGGTGATCGGCATGTCGATAATTATTTCCTTGATCCACGCTATTTACGTTGGGATAGCATTTTAATGCGGGTATTTGATTTGGAAAGAGAAGGCAATGAAACTAGAAGTCAAGCCTTAGAAGAAGCTTGTTTGCTGAAAGCCAAATTAAAAAAGTATAAAAACGAAAATCGGCTTGAAAGTGAGGAAGGGCAAAAAATGTTGGAACGATTTGAAAAGCTGGGCAAAAAATTAGCCTGGCGGTTATAATGAGAAAAATTGACAAAAGCACCATTCTTGCAACAGAATATGCCGCGTGGATAGTTGACTTAGACAGCAAGCATAAAGAGCATCCGGCTTATTCTAGTAGTAAAGACGGATATTACAAAGATGTTTTAGTGAGTTTACTCTATTGCCAGAAAGGCTTGTGTGCCTATACAGAGATTTTGATAGCTCGTTCTGATAGATATAGTGTGGATAATTTTGACCAAAACGGAAGATATATTCACAAAAACGAAGAAATGTCAGGATTTTTTGCACAACTCGATCATTTTGATAGTGCGTTAAAAGCTAAAAAAGGGTGGGATTGGGATAATTTTTTTGCGGTTTCAGACAAAATAAACACTAGGAAACGTACAAAAACGGTGGATGACATTTTGAAACCAGATTCACCAGATTATAATCCTTACAAATGGTTAGCTTATGATGATGAAGAACATATTTTTTACGCCAATCCAGATATTGAAGATGAAAACACCGTCAATCGGATTCAGCAGATGATAAACGTACTTGGTTTAAACTATGGTACTATCAAAGATACACGAACAGAATACCTCAATGAAAAAATGGAATTACTTGAATTAGGAATAGAAAAAGAGGCTTATCAATTTGTAACCGCTTTTGAAATGATTAAAGAAAATCTATCGAAATAATTGGGGTTAGAATAAAATAAATTTTGCTAGAAAAGATAAGCGAGTGTAGCCATCGATGCTCACTCAACCACCATCGCACGTATTATCCTTATAATTTATGCTTCCTATATCGTCGGACTGGACACTAAAATAATCAAAAAGTTAATCTCAACTTTGATGGGGCCCTGAAAGGGCCGCTTAATTAATGGTTAAATGTTATCCAAACAATGGTATAATAATCGGCTAAGTCTTCGTTCAAAATTAAAAATTCATTATTTTCAAAGACTTATTGACTTATGGGTTAAACGAGTGTATATGCGAAGCGGATACGCACTGCGAAGCGATATCAACCCATCACAACTCCCAACTAAACCAAGGCAATCGCCTTCGGGTTATTGGCTTCCAATCTGGATTTTAAAATGCAATTTATATTTACAGTCAAGAATTTTGGAAAAATTGAAGCGGCCAAAATTCAGGTTAAAAATCTGACGGTACTGGCTGGGCCGAATAATTCTGGAAAAACCTTT
>JAYQWI020001565.1:0-6405 GCA_035871815.2 Candidatus Parabeggiatoa communis | reverse complement strand
TAAAGGGAAAAGGGTGTAGAGGCAATCTAAAGGGTTGCACAATCCCCAATCCCTTCAGCTTGCTTTTTTGAATAATATAACATAAAGGATGTCAAGATTTGATGATTAAATAGATTTAAAAATTCTGATTTCTATAATTTTTGCCAAAGAGCGATATTTATTATCCTTCGTTACGTTGTACTCAAGTCAAAGTCAATCTCAATATTCGTTATCTTAGTCATTCAAAGTACTCATTATTTTATTTTTGCTTCAATACCAATAAAGTAATATCATCAAAAACCTTTTGTGTTCCAATATGTTGCCGCACATCAGCAATGATAGCAGACTGTATTTCTTTTGCCGAGCGATGCCAATTTTGATGCACAATATCACACAATCGCGGAAATCCATAAAGCGCCATCTCTAAATCTCTCGCTTCGGTAATCCCATCAGTGTACAAAACAATACCATCCCCTGGGGCTAATTGTATTTCCTTAAGTGACACAAAATTGCTAATATCGGCTACGACACCCACTGAAAAACCTAAATCAATCGTGTCAATGGGTTCAATAATACCGCCTTGGCGCGCTAGCAAGACTTCTTCATGTTGCCCCGTCAGTTGCAAGCTACCCTTATGATAATCAAGTAATGACAGCGTCATATTTTTATCAGTCTGAATACGCTTGACATTGTCATAAATGGCACGATTGAGCAGCGTTAAGAAGGTATCAGGCCGCTTCACATCGGTAACCAGTAAAGTACGCACTGCCATTTGTACCATCAGCATGAGTACGCCACTTTCAAGCCCATGCCCCGTGACATCACCTATAGCGATTTTGATTCGCCCGTCATGTTTAAGAATATCGTAGTAGTCGCCACCCACTTCATCGGCCGGTTCCATAAAACAGGCAATATCTAAGCCTTCAATTTCATTCAATTCTTCAGCTTTGGGTAAAACCATCTGTTGCAGATGACGTGCCACATCTAATTCTGCGCTCATACGCAGATTTTCCGCTTGAAGTTGTTCATTCAATATCGTAATTTCTTCGTTAGCTTGCGCTAATTGAACAGTACGTTGTGCCACTTTATGTTCAAGAGTTTGATATAAAAACGCATTTTCAATAGAAATGGCGGCAGGTGCCAACAGAATTTTGAGTACTTCTAAATGCTCTGGTGTAAAAGCGCCGCAGATCAGATTATTTTCCAGATAAAGTAGCCCAATCAGTTTGCCTTGCCGAAGGATAGCTGTACACAGTATGGATTGGGGTTGATTATTCACAATATAGCTATCGTTGCTAAAACGGCCTTCATGGTAGGCATCATTTAAAAGCAGATGTTCATAAGTTCTTGCTACGTAGTTAACAAGGGCCGTTGACAACTGATGACTGATAGCGAATAACGGAAGAGATTGCATGACTATGATCTCTTTGCTATCCGGTTCACTGGCAGCTTGCAATTTTAATTCGCCATCGTCGTTGAGTAGCAGAAAAGCTCTTTGTGCCCCAGCATTTTCAATCATGATTCGCATTAATTTGATTAACAACTTATCCAAGTGTATTTCACTGACAATAGCTTGCGAGGCTTTCATCACACTGGAAAAATCTAATTGACTGATTTTAATTGTCATACTCACTGTGTGAGTTATTGCAGATTGTATGCTTTGAGTTGCTAAGCTAATTGTTTTCTGCTGCTTGAATAATTGTGGATGTTGTTTTTCAAATACTTCGATTTTAGCCTTGGCCCCCCACATTTTGTAACAACTGTAGGCTTTTTGCCGATAAAGTTGTGCAAATTCGTTTTGAGCCACGCTGTCATAAAATTCCGCCCCTAATTCATAAGCCAGCGCTTCTTCTTGGATATATTCTTGTTTTCTCGCACCCATAATAGCGTCTTTATAACCGCTCATCGCTTTAGCAACTTCCCCTAACACACGCGCTTTTTCGGCTTCAACCAACACATATTTATGCTGATAATTCATGGGCGCGTAACGGGCCCATTTTTTTAATTTTTTCTGATGTTGCTTGACTTGTTTCATCGCTTGCTTTTGTTCCTGTTGACTGGCCTTAGGATACCAAGCGAGTAATGCTAAAGAATAATAGAAATTCAATTGCACCATATTCATCGAACCTATCACGCCTTCTTCATATTCGCTCGCTAACCGAGCATTAGCAATGGCTTGAATATCGTCTTTAAATAAATAATTCAGGTATAACTTGGCAAAATAGACGGCAAAAATAACCATCTGATTTTTAGCGGCCATCAAGACGGGCAGTATGTCTACTTCATTGAAACAGTCACCCTGCAAAACGCCTTTATCTGTAGTAGCCAAACCTTGTAAATGATGCGTGATTTGTCGCCAGATTTGCGTATAATAAGTTTGGAACTCTTGTTTATATTTGATGAGCATTTCAAGCGCCTGTGCCATTTTTTCATCCACCAAATCCAGTGGCTCACCACTCAAAAACAGGTAATTGCTATAAAACGCTGCACAATGCCCCACAAATTCTAAATTACCGCTTTCTAAGGCATTTTGAAGCGCGGTTTGCCAAGGGCCTAGCGTTTTCCTGACGTGTTCTTGCCAGTGTCGGGTAAAAAATTCCATACCGACAGCAAGCCTTGGTTTTAATTCTTTAGCCTTGGTTTTTTCTAATAACCTATCACCAAGTTGACCAAATTGATATCCGGCCTCAACTTCTCCAACCCTTCCCGCTAGAATCACGCCGTAAGCAGCATACGCAAAAGCAGCAGCAGGTGAATTGCCATATTTAAGACTCAGTTTCATCATAGTAAACACAATGATCGGAAACAAAGCTTGTTTAACCACAAAGACTGCTGGAACAGCACTCATTAAAATACGCATAGCTGCCAATTTATTGGGCTCAGTCATTTCTGGTAGCTCAATTAATACTTCAATCGGTTTACCTCGCAAAGCGAGTTTTGTAGCAAGTAACCCAACCACAATTTTGGGTGTACTGACTTTTTCGGGTAGAAAGATATCGAGCAAATTCAAGGCCTTTAAAGCCGCTTCCATTGCAGCCAACATTTGGTTTTGAGCGATATAAAAAGGGATTTGTAGTTCATACACCTTCACTTTTTCTAACACATTTTGAGCGTGTTTTAAAACAATCTGAGATAACTGTTTAGAGCGTTCAAAGTGAGTGTTTAAATATTCAGCTTCTATTGCTTCAATATGGAGACTGAGTGTCAATTGATACTGATTCTGCCAGCTTGATTGGCCTAAGCGTTTTAAACCTTGATTCAAATATTTTACAGCCAGCTCATAAGCCATAGCCGCCTTGGCTTTTCGAGCGGCTATCAGATTGAGATGAATGATTTCATCTTGTTCAGCCGCTGTTGTGATTAAATCAGCGCCTAGATTTAAGTGATTAACAAGGTTAAACATTTTTGTTTTCCACTTTTCATTTGCCGAAGTGCCCATTGCCGCCTTTTCACTAGAAAGTGCTTCTGGGGGAAGCGTGTTTAACAGCAGTCGCCCAATTTTCAGGTGAATTTTTTGAACTGCCTCATCCGGAATCAAAGAATAAGCGGCTTGTTGAACACGATCATGTAAAAATTGGTAATCACAGCGATCAGCTGTCAATAGAGACTCGTCAGTCGGATTCTGATCATTTTCTGAATCGTGCATACCCTGAAAGTCAACACTTTCAAATTCATAAAATTTATAGTTTTCACTCAATGGCAAAATCAACTCTTCCTGCAAAGCTTCAAATAAAGCCGCAGCCGTTTGGCTAGAGGTGTGTTCATAAACCGTTGACAAGGTGGCTAAATCAAATTGATATCCAATACACGCTGCCAGTTTTAACACCTCAATGGTTTTCTTGGACAATTTTTGCAGCTTCGCAACCAGAAATTCAACCACATTATCGGAAGCCGGTAAGGTTTTGATTTGAGCAAGATCATACTGCCAATGTCGCTGAGCAAAATGGTATGTCAACAAGCCGTCTTGAAACAACGATTTTAAAAACTGCGTTGCAAAAAAAGGATTACCTTGCGTTTTTTGAAAAATAACCTCTGTGAGTGGCTGGGCAAAAGTTTGTGAGCTTTTGAGCGCATCAGCAATAAAGTCGTTAATATTATCAAAATCAATCGGTTGTAAAAAAATATCATTGATAACCGTATTGGCTTTTCTCATTCGCTCTAAAGTCAGCATCAAAGGATGCGCGAGACTGACTTCATTGCTTCGGTAAGCGCCAATCAAAAACAAATAGTGCGTTTTTGCATCAGTCATCAGCCTTTCAAGCAATTTTAAAGAGGCCGAGTCTATCCAGTGTAGATCATCCAAAAAAATAACTAATGGATGTTCTTTTTGACAAAAGACTTGAATAAAGTTTTGAAAAACCAGATTAAAGCGATTTTCCGCCTCAAGGGCCCCTAATAGCGGCACAGTAGACTGCTCTCCCATAATCAACTGGACTTCAGGTATCAGATTGATAATCACTTGTGCATTAGGATGTAATGCCCTTTCAAGCTTGTCGCACCACAATCGCAGTTGTTCGTCACTTTCAGTCAACAGTTGCCGCATCAAATCAGAAAAGGCGCTAACTAAGGCGCTATAAGGCAGATTACGCTGAAACTGTTCAAATTTACCCGTGATCAAATAACCCCGTTGTTGCGTAATGGGTTTATAAATCTCCTTGACTAATCTTGATTTACCAATGCCAGAGTATCCCGACACCAACATGATCTCAGCGCCCCGGTTTTCATTTAAACCCTTTTCCAGAGTCACACGCCTAAAAGCGTTCAATAAGGTTTCGATTTCACGCTCTCGCCCATAGAGTTTTGCTGGCATTTGAAATTTATCAGAAATATCCTGTTGTCCACATCTGAACGCCTGAATCGTACCCGTCACCTGCAATTGTTGCTGACAAGCTTGCAAATCCGCCTTTAATCCAAAAGCACTTTGATAACGTGCATCGGCCTGTTTAGCCAATAATTTCATCACAATATGTGATATGACTTTAGGAATATTAGGATTAATCAATCGTGGTGGTGTCGGCATAGTCGCAATATGACAATGTACTAATTCCATTGCATCAGAATGAATAAAGGGAGGTTGGCCGACTAATGTTTCATAAAACACCACACCCAAAGAATAAAAATCGGCGCGATAATCTAAAGGCAGATTCATACGCCCAGTTTGCTCAGGCGACATGTACAACAGCGTACCTTCCAACAAATTGGGGGAAGTTTGATTTTGAGTTTCTTGAGCCAGCCTTGAAGAAATACTAAAATCAGTTATTTTAACCTGCCCCGTTTCAAAGTTGACAATGATATTAGCGGGTTTAATGTCTTTATGGATGATATTATGAGTGTGTAACTCACCTAAACTGTCAGCGAGTTGTATAGCGATGTGTAAAAAAGTGGCTAAATCAATTTCCTGTGTCGCCAGAATGTGTTTAAATGAATGGCCCCCTATATCTTCAAAAATTAAAACCCACCTATTGTGATGTTTTTGTAGGCCAATAGATTTGATAATACCCTTTAAATTCAAATCTTTAGTGATATCATATTCATGGTGAAGTTGTGCCACTTTTTTAGGTTCAGGATAATCATTCAAAGCCTTAATAATAACGGGCAAGTGATCAGCCGTGCGATAGCCTCGATAGACAATCGTCTCTAAACCTTGGTAAATTTGTTCAGTTACAGTGTAGCCAGGGAGTTCAAACATAAGATGTACTTGGATTTTAGATTTTGGTGTGATAATTCTAATCCATATTGACGTTATTGACGTTAAAATTCAACTTGTGAAGATCATGATACTGAGGCTTGTTAAAAAATATTTTTTTAAATCAGTGTTAATCATGATCATCAGTTTAATCAACGTTCTATCTCTATGACAACAAAATTAGTCATCACAGCGGCATTAAAGGCCGAGTTACCAATAGATTGGTTACACAGCCATGATATTCCCGTGTTATCTTATAATAAATGGGCCAATGAAGCGCCGAATGTGCTTCAAGAAGAAATCTGTGATGCCGGTATTGTCGTCGTCATCACTGGGGTTGGCCCAACGCTATCACAAGCTTGCGCCCATTGGATCAAAACCCTTTTCCCAGCCGTTTTATACGTCGTGAATATCGGTACAGCCGGCGGCCTTGACAAAGGGTTTTTAGGGCAATGGGTGACACCCAATGCGGTTGCCAGCGAAAACGGAACCAAGCTTCAAATTGATGTCCGTTTACCTTTTGCCTGGCCAGTTCATTTGAAGCGGCACATTGGGGGCAAATTATTAACTGTTGCACAACCGGTGTTCGGCGCATTACCTGAAGATTGGAAACACTATCAATTTGTGGATATGGAAGCCGCTGCTCAAGCTGACGTTTTTCAAGCACTTGGCATCGCCTTTCATCTGGTTAAATATATTACTGACGATTCTTCTCAAACCGCAAAACAACAGTTTAAAAC
>JAYQWI020001564.1:0-3032 GCA_035871815.2 Candidatus Parabeggiatoa communis | reverse complement strand
TCCTGATAGGTGCGGGGGTCAAACCCCTCTAGCATCACCGTTCCCAGATCCGTGCCATTGTTGGTCGGATCGCCGGCATAAAAGGTTAATGGCAGATTGGCTGTCGAAGGGGCTAAACCGGCGTTGCCGATACGGACTTGTAATGTGATCGGTTGGCCCGCGCCGTTGTCCATGATGAGCAGACGGCCGGCGGTGAGATCGGAATTATCCGGTATTTCTAGCTGTTGTTGTTGATGAAACGTGGTCGAATTTTGCTGAACACGGGGAAGACTACCGTCATCGTTGATATTGGTGATGTGATAGGCATGTTGGTTCCATATCCCTCGTGCGGGCATCCAACTGTTGTTCGCATCTTGGAAAACACGAACGCCTTGGCTATTAGCAACAATGATATCAGCGTGACCATCATTATCAACATCAGCAATAGAGGGATATTCTATCCAAGTAGCAGAACTATTTGGGGTAGTGAACCGTACCTCACCATTGCTACCATTGAAAATATAAAGATTAGGCCCATCTTGGTACACCACTTCAACTTGCCCATCACCATCAAAATCAAAAACCGATGAACCGTTTGCGCCAGTATTATAATCAGAAATGGATACATGCCACTTAGGACTACCATTATGATCAAAAACCTGATAATAGCTCTTACTGGCTATTCCAATATCCAGATTACCATCACCATCCAGATCGGCAATTGCGATAGAACCACCACCACCATCACCCCTTGGATAAACTGGACCCACTGGATAAACGGGTCCCCATTTGAGTAAACCATTATGTTCAAACTGTGACAGTTTATAGTAAGCATTCCAATAATAATAAGTCTCCCGAACCACAATTTCAGGATAAGGATCACTATCAAAATTACCTGTGGCTGAAAAACCAGAAAGATAAGGTAATTTACGTTGGCAACTACCATCCGCTGCTTGGCATACATAAGATCCCATTATCACTTCAAGAGAACCCTCTAAGTCTAAATCAGCTACGATTGACACCCGATCAGCTGCAATTGGGCGTGTCTGTCTATAACTATAATCATAATAACTACCCCTCCATTTGAGTTCACCCATTGAATTGTACACGGTGTTGCCAACCATGATTTCTCCCTGACCATCGCCATCTAAATCAGCCAGAGTAATTCCCATATGATTAGATAGACCCGTAAAGGGTTCTTGGCTTATCCATTTTTCTTGACCATTATGGTCGATAGCAATGAGATGACCATAGCGGTCATAAACTGTCACAATTTCTGGCTGTCCATCGCCATCAATATCACCTAATGCGGGTGTTACACCATAAGTTTCAAATGACGTTTCGGTGCGCCATAATTCCTTCCCCGTTTTTCCATCCAATGCAACCATTGGCCCTGAGAAATATCCATAGACTACAATCACAGCCGGTATATCATGCTGATTAATGAGCCCATCGTCATTCGTATCTTGTAATGGCCCCACAAGCGGGGTATGAGAAACATTCGTTCCTCCCGCTTCCCATTTGATAACGGGTTCAAAAGAACCAATATGAGGTACAACTTGACATACTTTTGAGGTTGCGCCAAGATTGTTCTCTTCCTCAATCTCGGTGATAATCTGACGGCTATCGACCATAACGGTGATCGGAGCATCTCGAAAAGGCAGTTGCCCTGCAACTGGAATCGCCACTTCATAAGTTTCATCGACAGCCAAATTTTGAGTGATAACGGCTTCGCCTAGTAAAACATCTTCAGAATCAGTTTGATAAACGCCATCTCGGTTGGCATCGTAAAAAGCCAGCAAGTTAATGTTCTGAGAGGTGGGCACTGTACCCGCGTTTTTGATCTCGGTGGTGATTTGGCCAGAGAGGATTAAAGTTTGTGGATCGATAGGCATATAGGGAGCCACGTCTTCTACCACTAAATCAAGCAATAACGGTTCACCTATTTTTTGTAAGTGTACGATGCTTAAATCAAGAATTTCCCCAGGTTCCATCATGAGAGGGTAGTTCAGGGAGACATAGCCTTCAAGCGTAAACGATAATTCCCCTTCTAAGGCCCTCAAACCTTCCAATTCAAATGTACCCGATGCATTGGTGGCCACATGAATGGGGGAGTCTCCGAAGGTGGCGATAATTTCTACGTTTGGTAGAGGCGCGTTATTACTCGAATCCATGACAATACCGTGAAGCTTGCCTAAATCGGGAGGATTATCAGCGATGTGAAGTGCGCGCAAAACCAGTGCGGTTGTGTAAACGTCGTTATCCCAACTGCCATTGGCTAATTGCGCCGCTCGCAGCGCATCAATCGTGCCAGAAATCTCATCACGGTTGGTGAGTCGGGGGAGTATGGCGATAAGGGCGAGGGCTGTTTCAAAGGTTTCGTTTTCGCCTTGGGCTAATTTATTTAGCAAATAGCTTTGGGCTTGATCTAAGGCGGATTCAATATCTAGCGAAGGTATGTGGCTGACGTGGTGGCGGTAGTGCCAAAGGGCGTGCATGACAATGGCGGTGACATCGGTTAAGATTTCGTTGTTGATGCCCCAGCCACCGTTGTTGGCGGATTGAAGGAGAAAATCAATGGCGGGATAAAGGGCTTCAATTGACGTGTCAACAAAGCTCGTCATTGCTAAGGCTTCTAAGGCAAATGCGGTGTCTATGACTGTGTGGTTATAATCAGATAAGTCACCGAGGCCTCCATTGTATTGGAGTCGGGCAGTCAATTCGGTGATTAATTCATTAACCGGTTGGCCTGCTAGTGTGCGCGTTATCAGTATCCGTGCGAGATACTCGGTACTGGGAAAGGATTCGGCATTGATAACATCAAGGGCCGCTGTCATGGTGGGTTGGGTGGTTGGTGTGGAGCCCATTTGAGAAAAAGTGCGCCAGGTTTCAGCAGTCGCTTGAAAAGACGTGGCCAGATCATCGGGCGTACTGTAATGCCCTTCAGTTTGCGCTTGCGCGGTGAGCCAGTTTACCCCGGTATTGGCTAAGGTGGGTGAGGCTATGCCTGAGAGTATAATAAATAGTAGTATAAGGCCGCTCATTAAGGTGGA
>JAYQWI020001563.1:0-2385 GCA_035871815.2 Candidatus Parabeggiatoa communis | reverse complement strand
CTTATGTCACAAACTGTCGGCTCACGCAGAGCCGCAGAGCCGCAGAGAATGAGAGAAATTAAACAAACCGGCTTGAATTGCCTTTTGGGATTTATTTTTTTGGAACTTCCTAAGACAAACTTTGCAAACTAAAGCGAAATTTCAATATCCACCCTCTAGCAAGCGAATTTTTTGTCCGGGCTGTAGAAAATGAACGCCGGCCGTTACAATCCGTTCACCCATATTAACGCCCTCAATGATTCGGATACTCTCACCAATTAAATCACCAGCTTTAATTTCACGTTTTTGGACTGTCAGGCTATCTGGTTCAACTACCCAAAGATACTGTTTGTCGAGTTCATCAGCAAAGATGGCGCTGACGGGCGCGAGAAAAATTGAATTGGGTGTACGAGTAGCCGTCGTAGCCGTCTTTTTTTCGGTGACGATCACCGTTGTCGTCATACCAGGCAAAATCTTGACATCCTCAGGGGCCGACATGGTGAGAACAGCGCGATAAGTCTGCGTTTTGGGATCGGCTTCCATTGAATATTCTTTAATTTCCAATGGAAATTTCCGACCAGGCACGGCATCAAAGACAGCAAGGGTTTTATAAAATTCAGGTTTTTTCGCATGAATCACAAATTGTTCTGGTACATTGATCACAATATCAAGCTTTGAAATATCTTGAAAAATCAAAATAGGTTCCTTAGCTTGGACATGCTGATAATTATCAACCCGCTTTTTAGCCACGACACCCGCAAAAGGCGCTTTGAGATAAGTATCATTCAGGGCATCTTGTGCCGCTTCCAGTTGTGCTTCTAAGCCCTTGATATTCGACATCATGGCTTCAAGATCTTCCGGCCTAGCACCGGCTTTACCTTTGTGGAGGTTTTGCTCAGTGGTATTCAGTTGTGCCTTAGCCACATTATAAGCACTTTCTTGCTGATCATATTTGGCTTTAGAAATCACCCGTTTCCGCCACAAATCTTGATAACGTTCATATTGCTGATTAGCCTCTTGAAAACGGGCCTGTGCAGCTAACACTTCTGCCCGTAACACGTTGACATCTTCCAGCCGCGCCCCCGCTTTCATCGCTTTCAATTGAGCGTGTGCTTGATCGATTGTACTGTTGACTTTAGCGACATTGGTTTTATAGTCCCTTGGATCAAGACGCGCCAAAATCGCCCCTTTTTTAACCTCTTTACTTTCTTTGATGGGTAAATCAATCAAAGTACCCGGCACTCGAAAGGCCAATTCGGCTCGTTGAAAGGCATGAACTTTGCCAGGATGACGATTGTAGAGTCCAGTTTCAGGAGACGTGAGTAAGATCGTTTTGACCGGCCTGATAAGCTCTTCTACCGGCGCTTTTTGCTCCCCCGTCGGCGGCTCACAGCCAGTTAGAAAAAACACGATCCCAATCGCCCAAAATATTGGGCGGATAATAAAATACAGGCTATTACGCATAATGGTTTATTTTCGCTTGTTATTTAAGTCGGGTGATTGTATAGCAAATCTCTCAAGATTGCCAAACTAACACACACACCAATCTCACGCAAAGACGCAAAGGCGCAAAGATGCAAAGGTGTTAAGTGTTATTGATTAGCGAAGCACACCGAAGTTCTTAGCGACTTTGCGGCTTTGCTTAATTTCCCACACAAAAATAGCCATTGAATCAGATTTTCTATATTCAATTCTATCAATTTTTAACCCTGGAGGATTGTTGACAAGCTTATATTACTCTGTTTGGTTAAACAGAAAATAATCAATAAATTTTCAGGTATTTTAATAGAAGCAAGCAGGGGTTGCCCTGAAGCCGTAAAATACCTGTTTATTTGTGGTTCAATACTTATAATCAGAAATTTTTTACTCTCTTCTTTTTTCAATCGAAACTTGCTGTACATAATCCCGTGATGACTTGGATCGCTTGCGCTGTGTGTCTTTGGCGCTTTGTAACGTATCACAATTGACAGCCAGAATTTTTTTGACGGATAGACGAGAGTAACTGCACCAACTTGGAAAATATAACAATGTGCATCATTTTGAAAACTCTTTTTCCTTTATCTACAATGGGACAGAGTTCAGTCATGTTACTAACCATTGTTAATGGACTAATATTTTTCTTTTTCAGCGTGGAAAACTATCATCAACAATATAAAAGAAAGTCAATGTTATTAATAATAATATTGGCTGCCATGATGCTTGCGATGGGATTGGCAATAATTGCTCAAAACCTCACTATAGGCGGAGTCTCAAAAAATGTTGGGGTTTCAATCTCTTTTTGGATAGTAATATCAATATTAATGACAGGGTTTGGAATCTGGAAAAGCTCTGGAAAACTTGTAGTACGAATAAAAAATAATAAAGTTTTCTTTGTAATGGGTATACTTTTTATTGGAATATTTATTA
>JAYQWI020001562.1:0-4453 GCA_035871815.2 Candidatus Parabeggiatoa communis | reverse complement strand
ACACGGTTTTAAGGCTTGTAAGGCTTTGGTGGCGCGTCTGACTAATTGGCGGATGGGAATATGTCGCCGCTTTTTATTCAATTCATGTTCTATCAAGCTTTTTTCTGTGAAGCTACTCACTTTGCCAGTATTGTTGCCTTGGGGAATCGTGCGTTGAGCGACTTGGTAAGCAATCCGTTGGCGGTAGGCTTGCTGTAATTGTTTATCTAATTCCGCAAACTGTTGGCGGAGGATTTCATAATGGATGCGCGTGAATTTTGCCAGAATGGGGTGTTGGTTGAACAGTGCTCGCGCTAGGCTTTGATAAAAAGCGTATTGATAATGCAATGCCGTTTGTTGAGCTTGAATCTTTCCTGCGATGAGGGCTTCGGTTATCACACTTAATCCTATCTCATCAATGTCTTGTTTTAAGTTGTAAAAGAGTGAGAGTGTGCCTAACAAATTGACGCTGGCTTGGCAAGTGCTGGCAGTGGTGGCAATCTGTTCTAAAGTGCAGGGCTTCACGCCACATTTAAACCATTTTTGGATATCTAATTCTCCAAAAGCAGCCAATTGGCGACAGTATTCCGAAAATTGGACCAGATAAGCGTGATTTTTGGTTAAGAGTTCATGAAAGACTGGCGCTCTCACGCTGATATCACTGATGATCCAATGCAAGAGCGATGCGGGCAAGTTGCCAATCGTTTGTAACCGTGTTATCCAATCTGCCAACCCAAAAAGCGCACCGGCCTCTGTATCAATGCTTTGATAGTTTTTACCCAGTAATTTTTTCAAGGCCTGATTTTTTTCATAATAATTACGAATCTGCCAAGCTTTGAGTAAATTTTGCACCGCGCTTTGTACCGAAATAACCTTTTTATCTGTGAGGTGGGGTAATTGTCGCTGTAAGCCTGGCGCTAATTCAGCCACTAGGCGACGGCGTTCTAGCAATTTTTCAACAAATTCATTGACACCTAAATGCGGCTCAACGGTTATATTTAATTGTGTTGCCGCTTTCGTTACTCTTAGCCATTGCTCATACTTGACGGCCGTTGTTTTTAAAATATAGCGGCACGGATCGCTTTGCTGCGCTAGGATCTGTTGGGCTTCTTCTGTACCCAGCACTTCAGTGAGCATTTGGGCCCAGTTTATCAATTGTTCAAGTGGTGCCCAATCGGTTTCAAGGCCGCAAAATAGGGGGCCAAATAGACGTTGATATTGCGATCTTTGGGTTTCCTGTTCTGTTTTACGCTTAAGTGTTGCGAGGGCTTCTAGTTTTCTCGCTAACTGGCTGTTATTAAATTTGGAGGTTGCAAGGAAGTTTTTGACGGCGCTTTTGCTACGCCGATATTCTGACGATAATATGGGAAACCAGTTGTTTTGATGTTTGCGGATTTCATCCGCTAAAATCGCAATTTGTTCTGAATTGGGTAACTTATTGAGTAAAAAATACGGTTTTTGTTCAGCCCACTGTTCTGTTAAGTGAGAAAAAGTTTGACGCGCTTGTTGAAAAATAATCGGGGTTGCTTCTAGCGCATGTTCAGGGTGTTTGTAGAGAACAAGGTTTTGTGGCGCGTGTTCGGCTAATTCTTTCAATTTCAGAAATCTGAGAAAACGATTGACTGATTCTGGGTTGTCTAACAAAACGTGTAACTCGTCATCCAGTTTATCACTCTTTTTGATGACTATCGCGAGTTCATCAGGTGACTTATTGCCAAAGCCTAATTTTTCTAGCTTGTTTGTGCTATTGAGAATCTGTTGTAGGAATTTGATCGAATATTTACCATAGCCTAAGAATTTGACGGCTTGGTTCAGCAATTGCCGGTATTCCTTTTGCTCAGTTTGAAATTGACGAAGCCTTTCTAGCGTTCGCTTTTCCAATAATTGGAGCGCTATCTTGCTGTCAGGAAAGCTGGGTAAGGGGAGCAATACGGCCTTATCAATCTGGCTGAGTAAGTGCAATGTGGCTATATCTTTGGTGTTCTGTATTTGAGTTTCTTCAATTAAAACATCAAGATACGCTTCATGTGTTTGCGTTTTCAAAAACAGATTTGATAACAGTTCTCGAATCACTTCTTTATCCCCAGGCCATAAATGGGTGGGTTGAAAACCGTGCCAGTGTTCTATCACTTCATCAGATAGCTTGTCGTAGATTTCGCCTATTTCTTGTAAATTATTGATTTTATCATCAAATTCTGTGCGCGAGAGGTGTAAAGGGTTGGGTATTTCAAAAGGCAAGGGTTTATCGGCCAGTTCACCCCGTAATCTTTCCAGCGCCCAAAATACGTCATAAATGCGTTCATCATGAGGCCCGACAATAGTATTGACTAGATTGGCGTAGTCTTGCAATTGTTGTTTTTTGGCCTTCAGTTCTTGAATAGTGCCTTCTAATTGGATCACATCCTCGAAAGTTTGATCAAGGCGCTTTTTCAGATTAGCATGTAATTCGGCTTTTTGAGTTTTATGGCTATGTAGTTCAAGGCAAAATTCCCCTAAACCGGCTTTATCTAAACGAGCGGCCACCACATCTAAGGCCGCTTTTTTCTCTGCGACAAATAACACCGATTGCCCTTCAGAAAGGGCGGCGGCGATCAAGTTGGTAATGGTTTGGGATTTACCCGTACCAGGCGGCCCTTCTACGACAAGATGCTTTTTTTGGCGTAAGGCGGCCATAATCACGGCCTGTTGAGAGCTATCCGCATCAAGAATTAAGGGCAAAATATCATCTGCCTCCTCTTTTTCAAAGGGCAAAATCCCACCGGCCCCTTTTTCAAAAGCGATATCGCCTAGAATGGGTTTTAGATTAGCATTATCTGTCAATTGAGCGTCATCAGGCCAGTTTTCATTATCTAAATCTTTGTACATCACTAATTTAGTAAAACTAAAAAAGTCTAAGCGGATAGTGGGCACGACTTGCCAGCGGGGTATTTTTTGAATCACTGAAGCGACTTGTTCTAAGTAAGTTGCTGGCAATATTTCTTCTGAAAAAAGAGGTAACGCTAAATTAAAATCATTGGCTAATTTTTCGGATAAGGCAATATTGGTTTCAACGCCTTCGTCACGGTATGAGAGCATGTAATCATAGGTTGATTCAGCCGGTAGAAGCGTTCGTTCTAATTTGACAGGAATCAGAATCAGCGGGGCTTTAATGGATTGTGTCGCATTAGCGTCTTCATACCATTCCAAAAAACCGACAGCCAGATATAATAAATTATTACCCGTTTCTTCTATGGCGCTACGCGCTTCCTGTGCCAATTTTTTACAACGCCGTGTTAATACCTCTTCGTTATGAGGCGTTTGTAAGGCGATGTCTTTCAATTTTTTTGAATTCTCCTGCAATTGGCGACGGTAGGGTTTTGGTAAGTCTTCGCAACTGACATTGATTGTCGGCGCGTTTTCCCGTAATGTCTGGCGAATGGGCTGTGGGACAAAAATCAGGCTTTTGCCTTCTGGCATCAATTTCTTAAATAATTGATCCAGTGGCATGTCTATGAGATGCACAGTCCGCGCTTTTTCCTTGTAATTGAGGAGTTGATTACGTTTTGAAATATCTAATAAACGTTGATGGATTGTGTATAATGATTGGGTTGTGATGTTGTCGTTCATTTTTCAGTTATCAGTTATTGATCTCACGCAGAGGCGCAGAGGCGCAGAGGAAAAGAGAAAGAGGAAGTGTTTTCTATCACATCATCTCTTCTTACTAAATTAAACATTTTTCCTTTCATTCTCTGCGTCTCTGCGGCTCTGCGTTTAAAATTTCATTCCTGCAAGCCATTGACCACCCGGAAAATACCCTCTTTCATCAATCCCGCTCCGAAATTTAATAAAAGTCCCAAAGGCTTTTCTGCCATGCGTAAATAAGTCAAAAGCTGTTTCTTATGAACCGGCGCAACCTTTTCCACGGACTTCAATTCGACAATTACCAGGTTTTCCACAATTAAATCTGCACGAAATCCCTGTTCCAAGACAACTTCCTCATAACGCACAGGGATAGGCTTTTCCTTTTCCAGATGTAATCCCCGTTTTTGTAACTCATAGGCCAATACGGTTTGATAAACCGACTCCAACAGGCCAGGCCCCAGTTCTTTGTGGATATGATAAGCTGTATCTATAATTGTACCACTGATTTCATTCGGATGCATATGTGATTATCCTTGTTTATTACCTCACGCAGAGCCGCAGAGACGCAGAGGAAAAGAGAAAAGAGACAAGAAATGTTTCTACCACCAGCTTGTCTAACCCTTTAATCTCTTATCTTCTCAATCTCTGCGTCTCTGCGGCTCTGCGTGAGCCTAAATGACTACTCTATTCTTTCTGTAACTTGTGCGTCTATGGCGGCTAATGCGCTTAAATTCACCACGCCACGCGTCATGACGACGCGGCTTAAGATGTGGACGGATTGACGCATACCTAACAAAATAGGCCCGACGGAAACACCATCAGCTAAGGCTGTTAGCGCGTTAAAGGTAATATT
>JAYQWI020001561.1:0-5458 GCA_035871815.2 Candidatus Parabeggiatoa communis | reverse complement strand
TCATCGCTCCAGACGGTGAAACCGTTTATGTCTATGATCAAATAGGCAACCGCCAGCAAGTCATTTATCCCAATGGCACTTACACCCGGTATGCTTATGACAAGCTAAACCGCCTCACGTCGTTGGAAACACGCAAACCGGATAACAGCTTATTAGCAAGTTATCAATACACGCTTCTGCCAACAGGCCACCGTAGTCAGATTGTCGAACACACAGGCCGCGTCATCAACTATAGCTATGATGATCTCTATCGCCTGAGCGAAGAGAAAATTAGCACAACCGACAATGATGTTGTCTTTAGTTATCAATACGATGCGGTAGGTAACCGTGTTTACAGTATAGAAGATGGTGTCCACACCAAGTACGCTTACGACACCAACGATCGTTTACTAAAACAAGGTGGTGTTGAGTACAAGTACGATGACAACGGTAACACCAGAAGCATTACCGAAGAAGATCAAGTGGTGCAGATGAGTTATGACTTTGATGATCGCTTGATAAACGTCGTGACAGAAGAAAACGGCCAAATCACCAGCACTGTCACTTATGCTTATGATGCTGATGGTAATCGTGTTCAAACGATAGTTGATGGAGAGCTTACTCAGTATGTGGTAGATAGCAACGACAGTTTGTCACAAGTCATTGCCGAACTTGATAAAGATGAGCAAGTGAAAGTGGCTTATTTGCATGGCGATGATCTCATCAGTCAATACCACGGTAACGATATCCATTACTATCACTACGATGGATTAGGTAGTACCAGAGGTTTGACTGACCAAAACGCTGTGGTTACCGATGCCTACAATTATGACGCATTCGGAGAATTGCTAGAACAAAGCGGCAACACTGAAAATAATTACCTGTATACGGGTGAACAGATTGATCCGAATACGGGGAATTATTACCTGAGAGCGCGGTATTACAATCCGGTGAGCGGGCGTTTTTTGAGTATGGATAGCTTTGATGGCATTCCACAAGACCCAATCACGTTGCATAAGTATTTGTATGCGAATGCTGATCCGGTTAATCTGGTTGACCCAAGTGGGCAGTTTGGATTGATGGAATTTGGAGCGGCTGACAGTATCCGTAATATGCTGATGGATATGCAGATTGAGGTGGGATTGAATTTTTTTAATGCGGCAACGAATCCGGGTGAGGCTCTAAGTGCTAGAGAGGAAGGAAGTATAGTTTTGTTAACGATGGTGGGTGGGCAATTAGCACCAAATTTATTACGTTTGTTGAGCGGTTGCAACATAAACCTTAAAGAAGAGAACAGCTTCACAGCAAACACTTTAGTTTACACTCAATTAGGTTTAATCCCTATTGAGAAAGTGGAAATAGGGTACCTCGTTTTGTCATTCCAAGAAAAGAGCGGACAAAATCAATGGAATGAAGTGACTCACCTTCTTCAAGGTGAACAAGAGTACAAGCTTGTCAATTTGACTTTGGAAAATGGTGAGACCCTCGAAACTACTGAGGAGCATCCTTTTTATATCAAGGACAAAGGTTGGAATTTGGCAAAGAGTCTAGAAGTTGGACAAGCCTTGCAATTGCACAATGATAAGACCATTGTTATTCAAGAAATTTTCACTCAAGTTCGTCTAGAAAGGGTGTACAACTTGACGATTGCCAATACTCATAACTATTTTGTGGGTCAAGATGGAGTATTGGTACATAATGCCAAAAGAAAAAAATGTCAAGGTGTTACCTCGATTACAGAACATTTTCGACAATGGGAAGAATATGGCAAGGGCGGTGTAAAACGCTTACAAAATGGTAGATATCGTTATTATGGCGAAATTGAACCGCCAAAGAATCCCGGTACCATGGCTGGTCGTCGCACAGTTAGAGAATGGGATCCTGTCACTGGGCGAAAAAGAACTTGGCATGAAATTGTAGATCATGATGGGAGAGTAAGACAAGTGAGACCTCAACGTTCTGATAATGCGAAAGTACATTACAAGTTTGATGAAAATGGGAGATATATAGGGAAATGGTAATGTGATATACCATGATAAATATCTGAATACTTTTTGTCCAACTTGTTTAGCAAGTTTGCTTCCAACTGAATGCCTTGTTTTTGATAGGTTTGAGTTGAAATTTTGGAACCACCCACTATTACCCGTCTCCATCTAATTTTGCAAATTTAATCGTCAGAGAGTATCTTCTTAAAAATAGCCTAAATAGGAAAATTAAGATGGAGCAAGGTACTATGACATTTTGAAAATAAGAAATAAGAGGTGGTGCTTTTTTTTAAAACTTTAAATAACTATATGTTAAATATTTAGGCAATATATATTCAGATATCTATTGGAGTACCTAGACAAAAATTCTGTAAGATTTAATTTTTATATTTATTTTCAATAATGATTTCTCAAACTTAATACCATATATTTTTTGTCTAGGTACTTAGATGGCCTTCAGATATTCAAAAAATTTTTTTAAATGAAGCTCTTGCAAAACTAATGTAGCTTATTGATGTATATTTAATTATAAAAGCTAATAAAATCAATTACTTATCTATATTTTTGCAAAAGGCTCAAATGATAATAATTTCTTTTTTATTGTATGGCCACAATAGTTAAAACTTAGAGGCTTTTACAAAATTAATGTAATTGATATATTTTATATTTATATTATAAATTGATATAAAACTATTAAAATTAATTATTTAATATATTGTGCAAGAAGCTTCTTAATTTTGCAAAAAAACTATTTTTCAATAGGTTTTATAAGTATACTTTGCATTGTCATAAATTGCGCTTTTTGATTCATTCAGCCAACAGCTTGCATCAGTTGTCTGAAAGCTTAAAAAAGGTGGTGGTGACTAATCTTTTTTGCGTCAGCAAAAGCGTAAATTATAACGGTGGACAGTATATTACTATTTTTTAATTCGTTAATTTCGTTGGATAATATAAAAAAATGTTTGAAAAATTGACTCCAACGCCTATTAGTTTTTAATTAAATTTTTTTTGAATAATAATTATGCAAGTTACCGCTGATGAAGTAAAAGAGCTTTTAAAAAAACTTATAGAAGAAAGTATTTCTCCTGAGGAAGTTGCTCAATGGGCCGTTATCAGAATGCAAGCGAATGATGAAGATCAACTTGAATTCTTGCCTGAAAATGAATATTTGCAGATATGGGACACATTGCTATATTTTTCTGGTGTTGATTTAAAAATGGCGCCTGATAGTGAGTATTTCCATGGAAAAAATAACTTTATCCAAAAACTTTATGAAATCTGGGGAGAACAACTATAAAATATATTTTGGGTAAAATTTTTTTGTTGTAAATTATCTTGTGATGATTTTGATTACTTCAAAGTGCGTTTGCGGCGCTTTGTAGTGTATCACAGAACAATTTACAGCAAGAAAAATTTTACAAATATTTGTAGTGGTCAGATTGATGTTGAACAATTAAATCAGCGTAAATCATGACAATCAGTTAAATCAGCGTTCTATCACGATTTTAGAGTTGCTCAAACCCTTTTGTTTAACATCAGTTTGACCACTACAAATTTTACAAATATTTGATAAGATGTACTTTAGTAATAATCACTATCACTCGACTATCAAGTTTTTTATAATTCTTTGATTTAAAAAGAAATATCATTTCAGCTTTAAAAACTAAATAACCTTAAAAATCAATTAATTGGCTATTTTAACACTCAAAAATAGAGCTTTGCAAAGCCAAATAACATCACAAATTTGATATATTAAATATTACAAATCAATCTCAATTAAAAAAACACACCTATGGCACGCTTATCATAACCTTAATAAGGATTAAGGTGCGTAACATCAGTTAGTTAATAAAGTTTATTTTGGAATAGGCATAATAATTATGCAAGTAACTGTAGATGAAGTGAAAACAATTTTTAAACAGCTCATAGAGGAAAGTATTTCTCGTGAAGAAGCCGCTCAATGGGCTCTTATCAGAATGCAAGCAAATGATAATGATCAACTTGATTTATCGGAAAATGAAGATATGCAAATCTGGGATAGCATATTATATTTTTCATGTGTTGATTTGAAAGAAAAGCCGGACGAATATTTGCATATAAAATATGATTTTATTCAAGAATTTTTTAAAATTTGGGGAGAACAAGTATAGCTAGTGCAAGAAAGCGAAAATACCAATATCACGGAAAATTTCGTAAAAATTTATTGCAAATTCAATGATTTACGTGAATATGTTTTACACAAAATCAATGACTTACAAACACTTACAGACTTTTCCGAAGTTTTCAGAATATCATGAGAACAGCGAGCGTAGGGTGGGTAGGAGTTCAGCTGAAACCCACCATTTTCAGATTAAACGGTGGGTTTCGTTTCACCTACCCTCGCTTTAGGCCAGCTACTCTGTCAACCCCAGATTCTGGAACTCAACCGCCCCGTACTCACGGCCAGCTTACCCTACCACCTGATAGCCCGCGTAGACAATCAATCCAGCTTACCGGCCACTGTCCAGCATCACTACCGCTTCACCCTCTATGAAAACGCCGCCAAGCGAGCTTCAGGGCAAGCCGCCTTAGACTACACAGTCAGCTTACCCCAGTTAGCCGGAAAAACGCTTTCGCTCTCCTTCGTACCCGCAGCCCAAGAAGATGAAGCCGTCATCAACAGCTTCCTCCCCAGCGGCCACCTAACAACGGCCTAACTCCCCAAAAGCCTTCCCGGCTACTTGATCAACCTCAAGGCAGAATTACGCTTAGGCCAAGAAGTGGTAGCCAGCGCCGGCCCTTATGTCATGGGTGTTCAAGGCCTTAGCGAAACCATTTACACCCCCCCCACCTTAAGCGAAGCACGCAGCCTCAGCCAACCCATAGTCGGAGAATACCGAACCATCGGGATGGATTTACAAGGCGGCCTCAGCCATCGCCTTCAAGCCGTCAGCCAGCGTCTTACCCAAACAGAAGCCGCCCTCGACACCGAAACCGCCCTCACGCGGCATGAAATCGTAGGCTCACTCCTGACGGCCAGCCTAGACAGCTACTTCGCAGCCAACGAAGTCTACGACACCTGGCAAGCGAAAATGAGCGAAGTCGTCGCACACCGATCCCCCTCAATGGGTTGGGCCCGCACCGTGCTCACCACCGACTTCGTAGTCGGCATTCCTCAAAAAGTCGAATTTAACGGCATCGCCTTTGAAATAGAACGCCTCAACAGCCAGGCCGTCGGAAAAAACAACACCCAACGCTTCCAACGCCAAATCGGAAAACTAGGTTCCGCCCTAGCCCACCTGGTACTGGAACAAACCTTTGGCCAAGGCAACCAAGCCGTTTCAGCCCTACGAGCCCTAGCCAGCGCCTTAAACTCCGGTGAACGCATCAACACCTTAAATCCAGAAACCGCAAAAACGGTTCTCCCAGAATTAAGCCTAGATGCCAGCACCCAACACTTTATCGACCAAGCCCTGCATTTAGGAATGCACGTCACCCTGCCAGAAAACAGCATC
>JAYQWI020001560.1:0-2373 GCA_035871815.2 Candidatus Parabeggiatoa communis | reverse complement strand
ATTTCTCTGACAACGTACCATGCGATAGCAGGCAAGGCTGCTTCAACAGGCTTCAATGTCGGTGTTAGACAAATCAGCACCAAGATAATGACAATCCGTTTTTGTATTTTCATCATGATAAACCTCTTTAGGTTGAAATGTTGTGGAATGATAATTTGCCCTCGGTAGGGACAATCCCTTGTGATTACCTGTTCTTATGCAAGCCATTCCAACAATGCTTGACGAAAGCTTTGAAAGCTTTTTGAAGTATTGCGGACAGGTTCCATGTATGGCGTGATGCTTTTCGCCAGATCTATTTTCTGTAGTCCACCCTTGTAATATCCCGATTTTTGCAACAAGCGTTCTAATGTTTCCCAAGTGCCGCCACGGATTTTATCGGGATTGCGGAAAGCCGCTTTTTGGGAAATATCCGGGAAGCGGGGATAAGCCTGACGCAATGCCCTCACATCTCCAAAAAACCAAGCTTCCAATTCTTCTATTATAATGCGATTAATCACCTGTACCGCTTGTTTGTCCTCGGCAATGCTTTTTGAAATTAACCCGGCCTGTTGGCAAACTTCCTCTAATCTCGCTTTTAAAGCTTGACACGCTTGTTCGTCTCTGTCTATTAAGACGACAATTCGCCAGTCTGGGGGTAACCAACGGCTATAACCACGCAATCGTGCGGGTAATTCTTTTAATAATGTTTTTTTGCCACCCATGACATGACAGGCAAAAGTCGCACGTCTCTCAATTATTTTGGGTACTAAGATTTGTAAGGCCGCTTCGCTGGAGGCTTCTTCTAGTATAAATTCAATGTGTCTCAACGTGGCCCACCTGTATTGGTTAGCGGATCGCCTACTTCAAAATACCCTTCTATCCATAGTTGCCCTAATAACGCGCCTTCTGCTATAAATGCTTTGATTCCAAGCATATCTTGAACACGCCTGGCTTGAGTCAATCCCTGTTCATTTCGATACAATACCCATAATTCTTCTGCCCTGAGAGTATTGATAAAAAAGGGGGAATGGGTTGTCACGAACAGTTGGCTTTTTGCCGTCGCAAAGCGACAGGCTTCGCTTAGTTCGGGTAATAAGCGTGGGTGTAAATGGTTTTCCGGTTCTTCAAAGCCTATCAAAGGTTTCTGTTCTGGATGGTGTAGCATGATCAGATAAGCCAGCATTTTGAGTGTGCCATCTGAGGTGTATTTAGCCAATACGGGTTGTTCAAAAGGGGCATCTTTTAGAAGTAGCAATAATCGGCCGTCAGTCAGGGTTGCAATATCCAGTTCTTCTAAACGCGGTACATAACGGCGTAAACTGGCCTTGATCAAATCTAAGTGTTCTGGATGCTGTTCGCGGAAATAGTGAATGACATTGGCTAGATTATCACCGGTTTGTGATAAATACGCTTGAGAGCCGGCTTCTGGCAAATGGCGTGTCTGATTCACCGTGAGGTAAGACAAATGCCAATCGCTAATAAAACGCCGCAATGCTGTCATCTGGGGATATTTGGCCAATTGCCCTAGCGTGTTGACGGCTAAGCGTTCTGCTGAGTCCAATTTTTCTGGCTTCTCCGTGGACAGATCATCTGATAAGACAAAACCTTCACCTAGACGAAAATGTAATAAACGATTTGGTTTAGGCTGTTGCGATTGCAACCATTCTTCTTCAACAATCGGCCCTTTGTGGGTTTCATTGATCGCGAGATAATACGTCATCAAGGGATGATTGGGTTTTTCCCGATAGTTCAAGATGAATTTGATTGGCCCTAGGCGATTGCGTGTCCGCATTTCACGAAAACGTCCCCGTTTATCCCAAGCAAAACGCAATCCCAAGCTAAAACAGTCTTTTAAAAAGGCCAACACATCAAAGACTGTGGATTTACCGCTACCATTCGGGCCCAAAAGCACTGTTAAGCGGGTGAGGTTTTTCAGTTCTAAACAGTGGAGCGCACGGTAGTTTTCTACCCACAAAGACTCTAATGTGGGCAGTGCAACAGAGGTATTTTGTTCTTGTGCTGCCATTTTTTCCATTATTAATGTTCAATGATCACTTATCAGATTGTGTAAGGCATCTATCAGTATTTTTTGATTTAAAGACGCTAAAGACGCTAAAGACGCTAAAGATGCTTTGTGTCAAGAAAAATAGAAATCGAAACATCTCTTGCGGCGTCTCTTGCGTGCGTTATAAATAAAATTGACTTAAAACCTATAAGTCTTAAAGATATCAAAAAAAAGAGTTAAAAATGACTGATTATTTTAAACAATTATGGGCAGATTTAGTGTTACTTTGTCGTACAGAGCCTCCTGTTTTAGCCACTTGGCTTGATAAAGACTGGGAAAAAATTCAGTCTTGTCTGATTTGGCTTATTTTGGGGAGTAGTCTCTATGGG
>JAYQWI020001559.1:0-4996 GCA_035871815.2 Candidatus Parabeggiatoa communis | reverse complement strand
CCTTCTTTGAATTTATGCCGTTATAGCGTTTCCCGATTGAATAAAGTACAGTTATATTAAGAAAATCGAACCGCAAAATAAATTTTTCACTCAAATGATTTGTACCTCATTCAATCAGGAAACGCTATAAATGGATAATTCGTTCATTTCTTAATGAGTTGTACTCGATTTTTTAGGATGTAGTACAACGAATTGAGAAATAAACTAATTTAATTAAGAAATGGATAATTCGTTATTTGGTGGGCAACAATCTTTACCCACCCTACATTTAATTGATAAATGGATAATTCGTTCATTTCTTAATTAGGATGGTGGGCAAGCGGGTGATAGGGTATGAGCTAGAGACGCGAGGCATCGCGTCTCTACGAAAATCATGGCACTTAGCAATCCCACCCTACAAACAAAACTCATAATTTGATAAAGTGTAATTCATGATCAATAATATGAATCCATTTTTATAACTGATAACTGACTAACAATGAATACCCACTATGATTCATCAATTGAACATGCCAGCCCAGAAGCACGGCGCTTGTTAAAACTCGTGACTTTGGCTGACAAATCTATACCGCTCTCATTATTAAAAGAAGTTTGGAAAACCCAAACCACAACACCTTCATTGGATTTATTGCTTGCAGAACTGACAGCCTTAGGCTTGTTGCAAAAAGACGATAGTGATCAGGAAATTGTGTATCGTTTTGAGGAATCCCTGCGTGAGAGTCTTTTAAAACAAGCCAATCTGCCATCAAACAGTGATACGAAAGCCAGTTTAGCCAATTTGTCAAACGCGCCCGACACCTTTTTTGATGACGCGCAAAAACAAGCTTTACCTTGTGCCCTTAAACAACTTCAAATCGAACATTATCAAGGCATTATAAAAACAGGCCTCTCATCAATACCACTAGATAGTCAATGGTTATTTTTAACAGGCGAAAATAGCTTTGGTAAAACGACTGTCTTACAAGCGATAGCAATTGGTTTATTTGGAAAATTTGATGACCATAAAATCTTAACCAAAGAAGCCTGTGCCATTGCGATTGAATTAAACAATCAAGGGCACAATCAAATTCATTTTTTAGGGTATCCACAATTTACTCATTTCGCCGCTTATGGCTCTTCGCGTTTACAAATCCAAAATAAACAAGCGCAAAATGAAATCTCGGAAAAGAGTACCACAACTTATAGTTTATTTAATGTAGATGGCATTTTGTTAAATATTGAATATGAACTGATTATCTGGTATCTCAAGAAAAATCCTAAATACGAGAGTGTTAAAGCCACTTTACTCAAACTCTTGCCTTCTCTAGCTGATATACAAATCACTGACAATAATGAAGTGGTTTATCTTGAAAAAGAACACGCCAGCAGTGAAAACGTCTATCAACCGCTTCCTTTTCATAAACTCGCGGCCGGTTATAAAAGCCTCATCGCTATGGTGGGTGATATGTTGATTCGATTTGAACAACAACAACCGGATGCTAAAGCGCCTAAAGAGTTCTATGGCCTTGTTTTAATTGATGAATTTGATTTGCATTGTCATCCCAAATTACAACGACAATTACCTCTTTTACTGTCAGCCGTTTTTCCCAAGGTACAATTCATAGTCTCGACACATAGCGTGATACCCTTTTTGGGCGCACCTGCCCATTCTGTCTTTTTAAAAGTGACTAGAAACAAAGCCGAGGGTATTCAGTTAGAAAGAATCAATATAGCGATTCAAAATTTGCTACCGAATGCCCTATTGACTTCACCCCTTTTTGATTTAAAGGGAGAAGAAATCACCCAAGAAAATAATCAACAGGTAGATGACATTAGAATGGAAGAAACTTATGATGAAATTGAGTCTATTGATACAATCAAAGCACGACTCAAAGCCTTTGAAGAAAGTGACAGAAACTTTCCTGATGAGTTATTTGAAATCGAAGCAAAATGAGAAGTATCAAAAAAAATTTTGACGATCCACCAGCCATTTTGCTGAGTGAGGGCTGTTTTAAAAAAATTCAAGACGCTTTAATCCAAAAAAATAATCACGATTTCAGCAGTTATTATTACGGAAATAAAGATAACGTCCGTCAAGTTTTGGAAGCGTTGTATGATTATAAATGTGCCTATTGTGAAACGAATACAACGGCTGGGGCAGCACTACAAGTTGATCATTATCGTCCCAAAAATAAAATTCAAGAAGAGAGTAAGCATACGGGCTATTATTGGCTGGGATATGAATGGAGCAATCTCATGTTGATTTGCTCCCAATGTAATGGCAAAAGTGCTAAATCTAACAAATTTCCTATTGCCGCAACCGGTATCAGGGTAACGACTCCACCATTAGATAGTCAAGGAGAATTAAATAAAGCATTATGCCGTGCTGATTCACAATTGTTGCTGGATGAAAAACCCTTATTACTCAATCCTGAAATAGATAAACCAGAAGAGGATTTAGTCTTTTTACCCAATGGGCAAATAAAAGGCATAACAAAACGGGGTAAAAAAACGATTGATATTTGCAACTTGAATAGAAGAAGCTTGGTATTCAAACGTAAGAAAATCTTACATCAATTACAAGAAGAATTAGAAGAATATCTTTTTGATTTTTTAAGCCATCAAATTAATGAAGACATTTTTCATTACTCACTCAAAAAGTTTTTTCAACGATTGGAAAAAAGCGCCCATTCTTATGACAATTCTTATATCCGGCTACGTTGGTTTATGTTTTATAAATTTGAACTGTTTTTTATAAGTGCTTTAGGATTTAAACAACAAGAACTTGTTAAAAGGGCTTTTGCATTATTTAAACAGGGGAAATTGTAAGATTGTAAAGTTATTCATCAAACTTTAATCCAACTGGTGAAAGCTTTTGTGATTGAAATCGATCTAAATGCTCAATACGCTGTCAAAATAAATCGAAGCGTCTCTTGCGTCTATTGCGTCTATTGCGTTATAAATTGGTAGTGCTGCAATGTGGGTCATGTCGTTATAGATTTGATATTTCAAAAAATCATGACACTGGGCAATCCCACCCTACAAACAACACTCATCATTCTTTGTACAGGACAAAAAATTTATTTTGTTGGTCGGCCTTCCAAATTTATTTTGCTGGTCGGCCTTCCAAATTTATTTTGCTGGTTGGCCTTCCAAATTTATTTTGCTGCATTTTTTTTCCTGTACATAGCTCATCATTATGATAAACTCAAACCCATGAGCAACAAGCTTATTTTGATAACTGATAACTGATAACTGATAACTGATAATTGAAGAACTGATTATGTTGACTTGCCATGATGTAGCTCGCTATTTTCTGACTTTAATGAGTGAGGAAAACGGCGATTTGATTTCAAACTTAAAATTACAAAAGTTGGTTTATTATGCACAGGGCTCAAGTTTGGCTCTATGGGGTAACCCTTTGTTTTCTGAAAAAATTAAGCCTGGTTACATTGGAATCTCATACCTGTACTATGAATATGAACAATATAATTCAAAGGCTATCCCTCGCCCTCAAAACATGAACTTTGACTGCTATGAGGATAAAGTTCAGACGCTTTTAAATGAGGTTTATTCGGTATTTGGGCAATATTCAGCTTGGAAACTGGCTAACATGGTTCACGAAGAACCCCCGTGGCAAGAAGTTTATGCATCTCAACCAGGTGGCATCATTTCTTTAGAATCAATGAAAAAATATTTTGAGGCCCACATTGTCCAATAAAAATCAGCTCAAAGCGCGACTTCCCCAGCGAGGCCAAAAACTTAACTCTCATCCCGCAAGCAGTCTTTCACCTGAACAACACTATCCCGCTTTTTCTCTCCGCCATTTAGATAAAAAACAGGGCTTGGCCTCTTGCAATCAAGAGCAAAAGGCCGCTTTGATTGAGACAATTCATAAATTGAGCCAATTGACATGGAATCAAATTTATTCGTCAAATCGCCATGGCAGTGGTTGTGAAAAAATCGCTAGAAATAGCATTAAGGTGCCTATTCCTCAACATATTCCAGACGATGCGAATTTTCTCGCTTTTCGATTTTATGGCATGGCACCAATGATTGGATATCGGGATGGGAGTATTTTTTAATCTTATGGCTTGATATTCATTTTTCTGTTTATTCTCATTAAACACGCCATGAATTTGAGTACACACTTTGCTAATTCAAACTCAAATTTGAAGTCCAAATGGTTTTGAACATCTATAGCAATGATTTATGAATCAGAAATAACGCAAGAGACGCAAAATATATTTTTAAGAAGGCCACCGTCCTTTAGCGTCTTTAGCGTTTAGATTTATGAACTGACCACTTATCAGTTTGTATCAATTTCAAAAATACACACATTTATGCCGTTTTTTATATCATAATATCATTAAAAATCAAATATTTAGTCTCTGTGGCACTTTGTGGCACTCTGTGTGTGTTGAAAAAAAAGTGTTCTCAATCTGATGTCAATTAATTTTCCCCTCATTGCATAAAAGGCGGTACTCGATATTTTGGCATGATTTTAAAAGTACTTTTATTTTCAATCTGTTGCGTTTCACAATCGGTCAAACTGGCTTCCACAAAACCGCTTGGTAATACGACGACAAATTCATCCATATTCTGTTCAGGGGAGTCTATTTTCACTTCACCATCTACGCCTAATTTTGAAGACGCGCTGATCTGACTACAAGGTGATTGAATCAACTGCTGTGCGCCAAGGTGAATATTGCCGCCGCGCCCTTCATCAGCTTGAGCGACAATTTGTCCGTTATTGATAATGGCAAATAAAGGATTGCTCAGCCTCAAATTACCACCGTTTCCTACGCCTTCTTGTACGCTGGTTGTGATTCGACTGTCAGTTAAATGAATCAAATCGTTTGTTGTGATATTGATCTCGCCGCCACCGGCGCTGAAAGCTTCCGTGGTAATCGCACTCTCATTGGATAAACTTATCGAATCGGCCGTAATCATAATCGTGCCCGCATCGCCCCCTTTTCTTTGTTTGATCCATTGTCCAGACTGATAAAAAAAGTGT
>JAYQWI020001558.1:0-1819 GCA_035871815.2 Candidatus Parabeggiatoa communis | reverse complement strand
CAGTTATCAATGCTTTGATATCCACTATTGGAAAGGCTAACTTATTTATCTGACAAATTATAGATTATGAAAACCTATGATGATCAATTATTTCAACTGTTGAGTGATTTTGAAACGTGGCAAGATGGTGATGCGTTAAATGAGCGCCGTTTGGTGCAACACGATCTGGTTTTGGCGCATTTGGCGCTTTTATATGGCGGCCTTTCTTGGAATGCCCAACATTTTGGTTTACTTCCGTCGTCTTCACTGCCTTTTGAAATTGAAGAACAAAAGCCTGTAGCCCTGTCTCATTTGCTGGCGCTGACGGCCACTGGCAAATTATTAGTGTGTGCATCGGTACCCATACCGGAGTGTGATAATCCTATTGAAAACAAGGGTTTATTTGCGATTGCTCGGCCCTTGAAGCTGCCTGATGCACTGCAAAAAACGTGGCCCGATTTTCCGTTGTATCAAATTGAACTGGAATGGCAAGAATGGCAAACAGGTATTGATGACATCGTTAAAACAGGTGAAGGCTTACCACTTGGGCGATTGAAGGAGGGCGAATGGGATGCGGATTATAGTCCGCCGGTGATGAGTTTAGCGACAGATGAACGGTTATGGCAACAAGCCACTGAGATCAAGAATCAGGTTTCGAGCGTGGCGAATCGTGATAACCGAGTAGCTGAGCAAGTCTTGACATTACAGCAATCCGAATTAAGCCAACTGGGCCCCTCAGCGTTTTGGCAAGCCCATTGTCGTTGTTTAGTGGGATTGAAAAATCATCCTAAATTGGTAGATGATGCGGATTATCAAGATTCAGTGTCGAAATTGTTGTCGGAAACCTTTTCGCCTTGGGCGATTGGCGATGGTTTGGAACCACTGCGTTTAGCTTGGCAGCGTGTTGAACAAGGCCTTGATAAGAAAGAGAAACCGGCTCCTAAACCACGACGTTATGTGTCATTAGCTTGGTATGCGACTTCGATGGTTGGCATGGTGTTGTTGGCGATATTGATGCTTTTTCAGTTGAAGGCAGATTTTGAAAAGCAATTAGCGGCCTTGGACAATAAACAGGCAGAAACGGCCAAAAAGTTGTCCGAGCAATTCACCAACGTGGAGAATAAACTCAATGAAATCAAGGAGTTCGCAAAAACACATCATCACAAATTGAAAGAACTGAAAAAAAGCGAAGTATTTCGTGATACTTTGAAAGATGGCACTTTAGGCCCAGAAATGGTTGTTATTCCTGCCGGTACTTTTCGGATGGGCGACATTCAGGGTGGGGGGTACAATCATGAACAGCCTGTCCATGAAGTTTCTATCAAAAGTTTTGCGATGGGGCGTTATGAAGTCACCTTCGCCGAATACGACAAGTTTGCCGAAGCGACTGATAGAAAAAAACCAGATGATCAAGGTTGGGGGCGCGGTAACCGTCCCGTGATCAATGTGTCTTGGTTAGAGGTTACCGCTTACGCAGAATGGTTAAGTAGACAAACGGGTAAACAATATCGTCTACCTACCGAAGCCCAGTGGGAATATGCTGCTCGGGCCGGTACAGAAACAAAATATTGGTGGGGTAATACCGCCTCTCATGAGTACGCAAATTATGGTATTGATAATGGTTGGGGTGGATTAGCGAAAGGTAAAGATCGTTGGAAAGACACTTCACCCGTAGGCTCTTTTGCCGCGAACCCTTTTGGTTTATACGACACAGCAGGAAACGTTTGGGAATGGACGTGTTCAGAATATGAAAACGCTTATAAAGGTAAGGAAAAGTACTGTTTAAGCAAAGAAGACAGCACTAAAGATAGCCTTTTCGTTTTGCGCGGCGGCTCGTGGA
>JAYQWI020001557.1:0-3023 GCA_035871815.2 Candidatus Parabeggiatoa communis | reverse complement strand
GCGACGGTTTCTAATTCGCGGGTTTGCGGTAAGCTTTGGAGGAAATCGTGAGAAGCGTTGGAAAGTGCTGATAATGGGGTGGCTTCTGGAATGCCTCTGATTGTGTTATCAAGTAACCAATTATCGTGATTACCTTTGACGGTGAGTACGTTTTCTGTTTTTAGGCTTTCGCAACAGGCATTGACGCTACCGCTGCCATCGGCAATATCGCCCACACAAACAATGATATCCAATGCTTGCGTGTTGAGAAACTGAAGGGCTTGGTTAAGTAATTGATTTTCGGCGTGTATATCGCCAATCGCACCAAGGCGTTTGATCGGGTTAGTCTGTGTCATGGCGATGAGGGAGATGTGGCGGATAGAAAATAAAAGTCAATAGCACTAGCGAGCCAAAGAGAGAATAGATTAAGGTAAATACCCAAGTCGGGGCGGTGTAAAACAAAAAGTAATGTACCCAGTCGCCAATAAAGCTGCTGCTATAAGTGGCTTCACCGGCTAATTCACGTAAGTGGTTTTCTAATACGGTTAATGGGCAGACTATTCCGAACCAGGCTTCTAAAACGACGTATCCAATTGCGGCTAAATGTAGGCCTCGAAATACCAAAAGTCGTGTCCAAAACCATTTTCTAAGCCAGCCTATCAGAATCACTATTTGTCCAACGATGACAAATAAGACAAATGCGGCGTGTGTTAATAGCGTGATGTTGGCAAGGATAGAGAGTAGTGTTGTGGGGAGGTTCATTGTGAGTCATCTTGATAATGGGATTTAGAATCAACGGCGTTTTAACGATTTCCCGCCGCATACGGTAGGCCTGGATTCAAGTCAATAACCACTCGTTTTGGCTCAACTAAAGCATCTTCATATTGACAAATCCATTTTTCGTTTGGCGCTATTCCTGGCACCGTATCGCCATTTTCAATAATCTCTCCGTTTTCATAAACATAATAAGCGAGATTGAATAATATTTTTGAAACGAGATTTTGATCAAGCGCGGTGAAATGACATTGGATATCGGTTAAACCAAGCGCCGCTAATCCTAATGTGTCCATTAACATAATATTATTACCTCCTCTTATGTTAAAGAATCTAACGTTGATTGAACCATAAAGGAAGTCATAAAACTCACGTTTTTGTGCGGCTAGAAATTCATCTGGCTTAATGATTTGTTGACTGAGCTGCCAATAGATACCTTGGCAGTTGACATTTTCCAGTACGGCACGTAGTCCATTCAGAAAGAGTTTATGCCTTTCTTGATAAGGTAGCCCGCTAGACATGAAATCTGAGAATAAGACTTGATAATGAGATTGATTGACGATTTCTTGAGCATTGTTCAAACACCAACTTTGTTGTATGGCAGACTGTAAATAATCATTCTTATCTTTATCTGTTTTAGGATTGGCATAAATCAGCAAACATTGTGCAGGTAATTTTCCTTCTTCATAACTCAAAAGATGATCTGTGAAAGAAAACACGAAAGCATTTTCTGAGCGATAGAGGCTGACATTACCACAATATTTTTGCATCGCGACTAAAATGGCATCAACATCAATGTGAGTTTGCCTTTCAAAAAGAAGTTCTACTGCATAAACTCTTGCAAATCCATTCATACGATAGTTTCTCTTATAAAATGAGTTTGTATCAGTCAAAAACTGATTAATCCGTTAAATCAGCGTTCTATTTTCTTTTAAAATCAAGAGATAACGCAGATAACGCTGATTGGTTAAATACAGGGCAACCACAAGGGCTTTCCCCTACGAAGGTGTCAAGGAATGATATCATTTCCCCAGACTTGTCTTGCAATCCGGTAAAGGCTGCTTAATGCTTCTTCCCATGACGGTGGATTTTGAGAATAAACTAAGGGCTCTAAAAAATGTCTATATCTTTCAGCATGTTGGTGAGATTGATTGAAGGCCAATAATGCCTTGGCCGTTTCTTTGAGTGGATTGGCTCTATATTCAGGCATTTGATTACCAAATTGTTCACTATCAATTTGGATAACGCGCTCAACTAAGCTGGGGAAAAGCTTATTGCCTGTCAACAGGGTTTCAAGGGCGTGAAGATCGAAAATATGACGGACTAATGTTGTATCATCTATCCCCTCTCTTCCTGATATCACGGCTGCCGTTCGACGTGTGAGTGAAACTAACTTTTCTGCTGCCATGTCTTGAATTTGAACACAATGAATATGAGGAATTTCAGGCGGTTTTTCTAGCATTTCGGCAATAAAAGAAGAAATCTGTTTGATCAGCGGCGGTGAAAGGGTTGTAGACAAAACCAATTCCAATTTGATTTCTGGACGCAGTGCGACAGAGGGTGTCAATCTCTGGGGATAAGGTATTTTGAGTTCGGTGTAGTGGTATTCATTGCGCGATTTTAAATGTTCACGATCAGGAGGCACTGCCATGCCTATTGATTTAAGGGCCTCTAAAGTCTCGCCACGAATCCCTTTTAATGCTTTTTTGAGTTGGCTCCGACTCAATTGCATACCGGCTTCTGTCCGTATGATTTTAATATCAACATCTTCGGACATCCGTTCAATAAGCTTATAGCTTTTGGCAAGGCAAGTGCCACCGGCAAACACAAGGCAAAATAAGTCAGATTTCACCGTCGCGCAAGCCGATAGGGCTGTCGTGGTAAAGAAATCTTTTTCGACTAAAGCAGGGTGGAGCAATCCCTTTGCTTGCGCGACATCTTCAAAAACGCTAATTGGATGCATTATCATAAATGGGTTCTCGTTTCATAACGCAGTGTTAAATTTTTAAAATGAATTTTGCGGTTAAAATGGCCTTGGATGATCACATAACCGGTTGCGGGAATCTGAGTGGATCGGCCTGCATTATAATCAATCTCTGCATCACTCGGCCGCCATTTGACACCTAAACGATCAAGTGCTTCACGAGAGGCTCCTTTAAAACCGCCAGGTGTTGCCAGAGAACGTTCTCCTTTTTTAAGGGTTGATGGCCTGGTTTTCGCGTACAAGCCATAACCTAATTTAGCCAATGTGCCCGTGTCAACCAATTGCC
>JAYQWI020001556.1:0-4192 GCA_035871815.2 Candidatus Parabeggiatoa communis | reverse complement strand
GCTGATGGTGCATAATCATGCTGTAATATTGCGGTTGCCCCATACCAATCGCACTGCCGGTAGCAATGACGGTATCGTCCAGTTTGATCACCGGTTTGACTTGAAATAAGTATACGGGTAGGGCATCACCACCTGCGGCTTCGTGTTGGGCTAAGGCTTGGGCATCGGCTTCGCTGGCTGGTTCATAAGTGACACTCAAACGTTGGCTGCCAAGAGCGGGTAAAGTGATGTTGATGCTGACAGCGGGATCATCTAAATTTTGTGCTTGGGGGCTGTGATAGAATTTGAGTGTGAAAGCGTTTTGATAACGTGCACTGAGTTGGGGAAAGGTGTCTAATTTGGTGAGCAGGCGGTAGGGTAAACAAGCCGATAACTGGCTTTGATTTTTTTCAACCGTTTCTGGTTCTACTTTCTTGAAAAGAAAGGGTGCGTAGAATGGTACGCACCATAAGCTATTCTATTGATTAAAAAACTAATCACTTTCCTCTTTAGCAAAACTGAGCCATTGTCCTATTTCCATATCACTAATTGCTTGGCGATAGGCTTCTGGAACCACATCAGTATTGGTCAAAAAGGGGAACATAAGAAGAGTCAGGGAATAGCCATAATAAGATGCCCTTCTTTCCACATAAAGTTCAAGTGTGCTTATCACATCACTTGGCGTTGTGGCATGGCCCGTACTCAGTCGTCCTTTGATGGCATCACCATATAAAGGGAGTTTAGCATCAATAAGCTTCCTTAATTGCTTGGCACTTTTAGGAAAACCGCCTTGTTCCTGATAAACTTGAGCGCCTAAACGGACATCTCTTGCTTTATCAATGGCTAACAAAGTTTGAGTGAACAAAAAATCGGCGAACTGTTTCTCAGTCATTTGACCAATTAAACCAAACGTGTTGAGAAAGGCTTGCGCTAATTCTCTGATTTCCGTTGAAACTTTTCTTAAAATAAACCCCCTTGAATAAATTTCATACGGGTAATTTTGTTGTTGGCAGAAAAGGGATATAGTTCCCGACAGACTGAGGGCATATTCAATTGCCGCTTGCTCAGACAATGCATTCAAGTTCAACAGATTTTCAATCAAAGCCAGATCAAAAGTGCCTTCTTTGAAAGGGGTATGCACTGGGTAGCCATGTCTAGTCATGTCTTTTCGGAACATCTCATTTAAGATGGCCCGATCGACCCCTTCTTGTAGGCGTAATGCTAACAGTTGAAACAATGACAAGTGGGTTGTCTCAAGCCACAAGCGAGTGGTTATGATGTCTTCAAGTGCCACACGCTGAGCTTGAAGGCCTTTTTCCGGTACTTCAATTAACACTTTGTAACTGAACTCACTGATTTTGCTCAGTAATTCAGCTTGTTCTGACGGTGTCTTGGCATGAATATTAGAGGGCAATTCGGGTAACTCATTTTGAGTATGCGCTGAAAAACTTAAGCTAATAAAGCAACAAAATGTTGCACACTTCAAAATATCGTTCATTGTCTATTCTCCTTTGTTAGTATTTTCTAAAATAGGAATTATTTGCTCTTAAAGCACAAATTATTTTATAATAAAAAATGTAGATTTAATAAAAAAATCTCATTTCTAACTTTATCAACATTTTTTCAACATGAAAAGTTCTACTAAAAAAATCATTAAATTTACTTTTATTTTAGCCATTATTATCTTTGCCCACGACTTATTATTTAGTGAACTTTCCTCTGAAAAGTTATTTTTTCCAAAATTATTTGAAAATGACTGTTTTCATCAGATATTTGAAAAGGATATTACGGATGAGAAGATAATTTCTTATAATTGTTTTAGCGAATTGTGGACTTCGGGTTGGTATTATGAAATTGCTTTTTTCTGTGATGAACAGTGTGTTTTTTCGCTTTTTGAGTTTGAGCATCAAAAATTACAACAATCCGAAATAGGAAAAATAGATCATAAATCTATATCATCAAATTTCTTATATGCTCAATTTAAGAGGCTACTAGAAAAACATTATGGGGCAAAAAAAGCAAACAAAATCGTTATCTATTATTCTCTCTATAATGAAGATTCTCGTGGAGATGAACTTTGGTACGAACCAGACAGTCAATTATGTCTGTATCTCACTTATGAATTTTAAATGATAGAAATTTATCAGTGACAGACATTCTTTTTATGTGTTTTCCTTTTTTAAGTAAGGCAAGTGGGAAGCGTTTGGTAAAAAAACAAGTTCTACACTTCCCGATGAAACAGATTGCCCTATCTATAAAAAAAATTGTCTAGCTGATTTATTGAAAAGTAGCTATTCTATAGGAGGTGAAATAATGACTGGTTCTAAAAATCTGATATAACTGTTTCCAAGAATTTGTACTTGAACTTCTCCTACTTGTCCAGTACCGTCATTAAAGCGTCCATGTTTCATAAATCCACATTGAATGGTACCCGCCGAGATGGAAGATTCAGCCATTTTAAAAAGAAGTGTTTTGGGCAAACCAAATAGACTCCTACCTTCTTTAAAATAGTTGTAATCAAAAGGGTCTTCTATCTTAGCGGTGATAGAAATGGCACTTATCTCAAAGTAATCTACATAAGCAGGAACCCCAGGGGGTTGCTGAAGAGAGCCAGGAATCCAATGTAATTTCGGAAGAGAAGGGCCGCCCATTTTTTTCCGAACCATTAAAAGCGCATCTGAAATATTGATTCTTGTCCCGCCTAATCCTACAGAACCAAATGCCCCTAAATTAAAATAGAAGTTTTTTGTAGCATCTATCTTGTGATGGATTTCTTGCCATGCACAAGCTTGACAAGAAGGCCAGGTGCAAGAAATATGACAATCAGGAACAAGTTTGGTATATAAATTATCTAGGACTTCATAAGGAATTTGGTCTTTAATAACGGCTTCAAGCCCTTTAGCAAAACCACTGTATTCCATTATAGTATCAACCGCATTCGATGTTGTGTCATAAAAGTAAACAGAATAAGTCGCTTTGGCATCAGGATAACTTCTGCCAGCTACCGCATCAGGAAATTTTTGTTCGGTTTTTCCCTTCCTAATAGTTGTTCTCTGATGTAAATCTTGTACTGGGAACTTTGGTTGCAGGTAAGCACCACATTGATGGGTAAGCTTTTCATAGGCACTCTCTACTTCTTTTTTGAGTATCTGAGTTGGGCGATAATCTCCAAAAATATCCGGTTCTGGAAAAACACCATTACTAAAACGATAATTTAGAGCATTGCCAAGTTGGTAAAGTGCTAGGGGCAAATAGATATCATTGTAAAGCGTTCTGGCCTTATTATATTCAAAAGGCGTTAAGGCATAAATTTCATACTCACCTTTGATTTCCTTTCCCCTTAACGAACCTGATTTATCAGAATCAAGTCCATATCTGATAATGAAGTCACTTGCAACATTATTTGTGACCACATTAAAAGTAAAACGTTTTGACCTTTGAGTCAGCTTCTCAAAAACAGGCAGTTCTGGATTTAACTTATTAGTCGTTTGAAATAGATTCAAACCATCAAAACCATTACCAACGATCTCAATCCAGAACACACTGTCTTCATTTTGTTTGAAGACTTCAAAAGAAATTGAATTATTTCCATTGTGCCACACAAGGAGTTTATTTCTGGCAGTTAAATCATCTCGCTTGCGTCTTGGATCATTTTTGGCTATTTCATTAGCCGGATAATTAGCTTCTATGACATTCAATTCCACTTTGTTGACATACACCTCCACTTTCACTTGTTCAAGAGCACTACCCCTCGTTTTACAAGTGGCGGTTAAAGTCACCTCGTATTTCCCCGTCTTTTTGTAGGTGTGGCTGGGTGGATTGGGATTGGTACTGGTTGAGCCATCACCGAAATTCCACACGGGATCCTGACAATTGTCAGGCACTTCACTGGCAAAATCAATTGTTACGCTTTCTTTATAAGCCTTAGTTTTTTCGTCTATCTCAAAGGCAATATAAAATTCTTCTTTCGCGATATCATTCGTCACAATCCGTAGACAACCGGCCGGTGTGGAAACCGCTTGGGCAACAATACTCGTTATTGTCGATTCCAGTAAACGGAAGGTAGCTGTCATTCTCTCCTTGGCATCGTCTGAAGACATCCCTTCAAAATCGGAATTAATGAGTTCGGCAACCAATGAACTGTAAGAAGACAAAAAAGTCGTAAAGGCTTGTGCAATTTGTTGTTGTCCCGCTGCCGTGAAGGCAATCGGCC
>JAYQWI020001555.1:0-3819 GCA_035871815.2 Candidatus Parabeggiatoa communis | reverse complement strand
ACAGACTCTGACAGGGCATGAGAATCATGTCAACTCAATCGCTTTCAGTCCAGATGGCCGTCTTTTAGCTTCTGGGAGTCGAGATTTGACGATCAAAATCTGGCAGTAATGATCTATCTATTTTTAGAGGAAAAACGCAAGAGACGCAAAAGACGCAAAGATTGATAGAAAACATCGATAGCGTCTTTAGCGTCTTTAGCGTTTATCTTTTGATTTAAAAGCAGAAATGGAATAAACACAGCTAAAGAGGAATATAAACATGTACCAAGGTATTTTTATTGATGCAATTGAAGCCAACAAACGATTTGCTGATTTGATGTCAATTCAAGGCCCCCAAGGCTTGCAGGTCACATTTCAGCAACCCCGCGAATTAATGACACTGGCTCAAGAAATCTCGGCCGCTCAACCCGATTTAGTGGCATTGGATTACTGCCTGAATGATCCCCTCAACAAACCATCATTAGGCTATAAAGCGGGGCCTTTAGCACAACAACTGCGTGATCAAGCATTGGAAAGCGTGAATCAAGATTTCCCCATTATTCTGGTGTCCCATCAAAACGATATCAACGCTTTTTTTGAAAATCTCACTGCCCAGAATTTGTTTGACCGTTGTTTTTCTAAAGAAGAACTCGGTAACGGTGGCAACCCTCGTTTACAAATTTTGTCGCTGGTAAAGGGCTATAAGCAGCTCATAAAAAACTGGAACAAGCCAGAACGGTGGTCACTCTTTTTTGACTTGACACCTGAAGAAAAAGAGCGAGTGGCTTATCAAGCCATACGTGAACTGGATAAGCTCAAAGCTCCGCATCAAGTCGCCCGCGATATTCTGCGCTATGTGATAGATAGGCAAGGCCTTTTGCTGGATAAAGATAACGTGCTGGCACAATTGGGTGTTGCCAAAACGGGAGAAGATGTTGAGGCACTGCTTGAGATTTTGAAAAAGGACAAGGTGCTATACACCGGTATTTTTAGTGAAGGTTGGACACGATGGTGGAGTCATAGTTTAGATGACTGGGAAAATAATTTGTGTGATGAACACTTAGGCAATATGACAGCCAAAGAACGGGTATCGTGTTTGAATAAGCAATTTGGCTTAAAATTGTCGCCGGCCAAGTCACGTTGGCAAGGCCATACAGAGGCCTTATTTTCGTTTGCCTGTGATTCATGTCATCAGCCTACAGAGGAGCAATATTCCGTTGCGGCTTATGATCCTTTGCCCTTACCCTACACTTTTGCACGCGCTCACTATATTTGTTGGACATGCGTTGAGACTGGTGAGTTTAAAGACAAGGGATTAGAACTTGATGAAGGAGAGAGGTTCATTGTCAAGAAAATTCAAAATGGTGAGATGAGAAAATGAAGTCAACTGAGATTCCAACAGCAATGGAAATGGTAGAAAAAATAGACTTTTTGAGTCGTCTGCTACTTCGGGAACAACTGATTGATTGTCGTAGTAAAAGTCATCTTGATAAGGTGAGTACGCAACTGAAAAAATGCCCAAAGAAAAGCAAAACGTGGGAGTACAGTATCCATGCGTCAAGGCCTATAGAATTTGTCCCCATTAAAGATAAAAAGTTGGGGCAAATTGCACCGTTCGTTTACCTGGATGTAGCAGTTGAACAACGCGAGAATGTACCCCCTTTTAGCCGGCTCAATACCACGATTGAAGTCTGGGATATTTTAGACAATCAGTTGCAATCACGCTGGCACATTGATCTGGCTAACCGCAAAGCCGATGGGCGTTATCAAGCCGGGCCACTTTTTCATCTCCAAGGCGGTGGGCATAAACCTAAAGGTGATCGACTTGACGAATTAAAGGTTAGTATTCCCCGCTGGACGATTCCCCCAATGGAATTGATTCTCACTTGTGAGATGATTATCGCCAATTTTTATCCTGACAAATGGGATAAGATGACTGGGCAAAAAAAGTGGCTTGAACTGATTCGAGTCGCCCAGCAATTATGTTATCCCTCGTATATCGCACGGTTCCAAAATGCCTTAGACGGCCGCGGCCAAGAAGAGTCGGTGTTAAGAGGGTTATGGGCAAATGAATGGGGAATTTAGGCTGAGTGATTGAATTCGGGTTGGAGTGCAAAATTTATTTTGCGGGCAGATGCTAAAGAAAATCTTGCGTTGCACCTTTTGCGTGCGTTAAATTGACAACTAAATTTTAATGAGAAAGGAGTCGTCGTTATGTTTCAAACCGCATTAAAGTACAATCTTGAAGTCACTCAAACGAGGCGAGTAGACTTTCCAGTGCCTTTTTCGGCGGGCGCAAAGATCACGGTTTTTGTCATTTCAGAACAACCGGTTGACAATTTTAATGATCTTTCAGCAGCCTCTCAAAGTAGTCTTGATTTTTGGGATAATGCTTTTGATGATGAGGATTGGAATCATGTATAAACCCGGCGAGATTGTGTTAATTACTCAACATGAAACGCGGAATATTAAACGCAAAAGACGCTAAGGGCGCTAAAGGGCGCTAAAGAAAATATTGCGTTGCGCCTTTTGCGCCTTTAGCGTTTATATTGATATCAATCGCGAGTTTGCCCAAACATTTCGACATTTTACCCGCATAAAATCGACACTTCATAATTATAGAACCCTGATTTAACTGATTAAACTGAATCAATCAGTCTCATCAGCGTTCTATCACATCACCCAACTAATCATTCATCATTGGGCAAATCATTCCAACTGCTTTCCAAACTGCAATCACCCGTTATCATCGGATTGAAAACGAGGCCCTTACTGCGTAAACGTTCAATAGTCCCTTCTACATCGGCATCGTCATACGGTGATGCGTCCGTTACAAACAAGATAAAACCGCCTGCCTTGGTATGGGAAATGCCGATATTGATGGCTTCTACTGAGGCTTCTTCACAAGCTCCTCCGCCTTCTGCCTTTAGCGCATGAACCGCTGCCAGTAAAACATCCAAGTTGTGCGTAAAGGCTCTCACTTTCACGTCATCCTTAAAGGTTATCAAGGCCATCAGGGGCGATTTGCTGGTGTCAGTCGCGTTGATAAACTCAATCAAGGCTTTCTTAACACCGTTGATTTCAGCTTGCATACTGCCACTGTCATCGACGATGAACACCATATCCACTTCAACACCTGATACGGATATCGTGGTGCGTTCTTCATCCTTGTGGGGTGTGGGATACTCATTCGCCGTAACGGCGGCCTGATGCCTTAATAACAACTGACCGGCATCTTTGAGTCTCACGGTTATCTCAACCGTGGTCTGGCTATCAATACTTAAATCAGAGAGTGAGCAAACCACTTTTGGCCAATTGCTGAGTTCGCAATTCCCCGCTTCTGTATTGAGAGACTCGGATTGAAAGTTGTTGGCGAACGTCATAACGAGTTCAACATCTGTGGCATTGCTTGGGGCTTTGTCGCTCAAAACGACATCTACCGTGTACGTCAACATCTCGGCTATCGGTAGCGGTTCGCGGTTATCGCTGATAGACACGGACAAGTAGGGTATCACGCTGGTCCAAGTCTTTTGCACATCGACCGGATACTCATTGGCTTTGACTGTCGCGGTATTCGACAGCGCCTTGCTTTCGGTGTTATTGACGACCATCGTGACGCTTGTTTGTTCGCCTGCGGCTAAATCCGGCAAGCTACAGGTTACTGTACTGGCATCACAACTGCCGCCTTCAGCTTCCATCGACACCAAGGTAGCGGTTTGAGGCAAAACATCAGTCAACACGACAGATGTCGCGGTTTCCGCGCCTTCATTCGTCACTGTCATGATATAGATGAGGTTATCACCTTGTTTAACTCGCCAAGGCTTGGCTGACACTTTCACC
>JAYQWI020001554.1:0-1818 GCA_035871815.2 Candidatus Parabeggiatoa communis | reverse complement strand
CCCTAGACGATAAAGTACTCAAATCGGCCATCACAATCGGTTCATGAGCATATAAGGCACAAAAACAAGCGATATGAATATAATTGCCCAGCGTGATACCCCCATTACCCGCAGAAAAAACACAAAAATCATCGATTCTCACATGATCGCCTAATATAATATTTTGAGGAGTATAAAAGCTGGTTTTTTTGCTTATTTTGACATCACAACCTACCCCACCCAATCCAAGTTCTTGCAATTCTTCTTCACTGTAAAATGAGCTATTTTCCATTTTTTAAAATGCTTTTAAGTGGTCTATAGCGTTTCCCAATTGAATGAAGTACAAATTATTTGAGTGCAAAATTTAATTTTGCGGCCTGATCGGAGTGCAAAATTTATTTTGCGGCCTGATTTTCGTTCAAAATTTATTTTGCGGTTCGATTTTCTTGATATAACTGTACTTTATTCAATCGGGAAACGCTATAGCAATAACAGGGGAATGGTGGGCAACAAAAACCCGTTGCCAACAACGGGGATAATTTATTTTTTGATATAGGGCAAAACTCTATTGCAAAGCCTCAATAGCATATTGTGCCCACTCTGTCGTGTGCATCATTCTACCAAATTGAGCCGTCACATTTTCTGGCCCAATGGCTATCAGAGGAACAGGCGTGCTGGTATGGGTGCCTGTTGCCCAAACCGTATTTTGATATTTAGCGACGACTCTGGCTAACAAGTTCTGAGGTATTCTTTGGCTATAAACATAAAATGTTTTAAAATCATGGATTTTCGGGAACGTCTCCAAACCTAACTGATTGTGTCCAGCCACATAGTATTCATTCACTTCAGTTTCCAAGACTGTTGCCGCTTCTGCTAAAGTAATGGGAAATTGTGTATAGGTGTTGACGATTTCCAGCAGGGATTGAGGAGTTTGCTGATGCGCTGGCAGCGCGTGGAATTGGTTCAGCATATTGGCATAACTGAGCTTTTGATTGTAGAGTCTATCCAAAATATCATAGCTGCCAAAGTTGAAACGAGGGCTGAATTTTTCCCCCTCAAAGACTTTACCGGGTAAATCCTTTTCTTGGGGGAGATTTCTGCGAGAATAGCTAAAGCCAAATCCACCCGTTTCATGATCCGCTGAAATGATGAGTAAGGTATCCTGACGATTTTTCACCCATTCAAGCACATAGTGTATCGTCTCATCGAACTTCAGCATTTCGTGTAACAGGGTACCCGTATCATTATCATGTCCGGCCCAATCAATTTGCCCGCCTTCTATCATGATGAAAAACCCCTTCTCGTTTTTTGACAGCACCTCCAGCGCCTTGATTGTCATTTCTTTCAAGGTTGGCACAGTGCGATTGGGATCGTTTTTAGTCAAGGTTTCTTGAATACCATCCCGCATCCCAGAATTGCTGAATAGGCCCAGAATTTTATCACCCTTGGCTTTCTCCAATTCGGATAGCGTTAAAGCGACTGCATATTGCTTCATTTCCGCTTCAGCCAGCAAATTACGACTGTCTTTGCGCTTGGATTCGATCTTGCCCCCAGTGCGCGTTTTTAAGTGTTGATGAATAGCCGCGTTTTGATCATTCGCCTCAATGGGTATCCAATGCCTCAATCCACCTGACAACATCACATCCACTTCCGCATTTAACATATCAAGGGCAATGGCATTTTCCTTAGAACGGTGGCTTTGATGCGCCGCGAAAGCGGCAGGTGTGGCATGAGTCATTCGCGTATCAGAAACCAAGCCCGTCGATTTCCCCAAATCTTGAGCAATTTCAAGAATGGTTTTTGCCGAATTGCCAAATTGATCACAGCCAATCATTTCTG
>JAYQWI020001553.1:0-22603 GCA_035871815.2 Candidatus Parabeggiatoa communis | reverse complement strand
AATAATGGGAATGTGTCGGGTTGTTTCTGAGGTTTTGATCTCGAAAATGGCCGTTTCACCATCTTTAACCGGTAAACTCATATCCATTAAAATTAAATCAGGCAGTTCACTATGAGCCTTTTCTACCGCTTGTCCACCATCGAGAACACGTACCACGTCAAACCCTTTTCGTTTCAAGCGTCTTCCTAGCATATCACCACCCAATTCATTATCTTCAACCCATAAAATTTTACTCATGTTAAGCTCCTATTTAATCCGGTTCAATACCTAATGCTCGCAGTTGTTCGGCTAATCGTTGTACACGTTGTTCAGCCTTTTGTCTTGCCTGTGCTTCCGCTGATTAATACTGTTCAAAAAATCCGCGTCAATCAGGACAATCAGTCAAATCAGCGTTCTATCCTAATTCAATAGAACGCAGATTATCATAAATAAACGCTAAAGACGCTAAAGAAGCGTCAAGAGAAATCGAAATCTTTGCGTATTTTGCGTCTCTTGCGTCTCTTGCGTTATAAATAGACTTCTCAAAAAAGCTCCCAATCAACACTCTACCACCATCCCTCTCTCCTTCTTCAAAATGTTTGCATTCATCTTTTTTGCAAAAATTCAATCATGGTTCTTAAATCCGTATTTTGTTGTTTAAGCCATTCAATTTCTTTATTTTGTTGTTCAATAATCAGGTGATATTTTTCAAGTTGGTGTTGAAGTTCTTTTGCATTAGATGATGAATTAATTTGTGAGATATGTTGATTATTATCCCCGACGAAAATATTTTTCTCATTTAAATTAAATAATTCCGATAAATCTATCTCAAAAACTTTTGCAATCTTCTCTAGCCGCGACAAATTGACATCGGTTTCGCCTCGCTCAATGCTCCCATAGCCACTGACAGACATATTTAATCTATGCGCTATTTCTTCTTGCGACCAGCCTTTGAATTGACGAATAACTTTAATTTTTTCATAGACTTGCATAACTAAACGCGCTCATAGGTTAAATAACGATAATATCGGTGGTAAATGAATGGATAACAGACTAAATTGTGACGCTCTTGAATTTTCAATTTGCGAGGTGCTTGTGGTGCGAATAGGTGATTGATTGTTGTGCAACGAATACAATCCGTTTATACCGTCAAACGAAGTAACGAAGCGAAGCAAGTTTATCCGTTGTACTTAATATTTTGTATTATTTTATCATATTACCCACATTGCACTACGATTTGTGTTTAACGAGTTATTGAATGGAGAATGCGATGAACAAATTGTTGTTACCGACTACCGGTGTTGCCTTGATGATGGCTATGCAGGGGAGTTTGGCAAAGGATTATGTGTTAGATGCCACTACAATGGCGGTTGGCGCGACTGCTGGGGAAAATTTGCTAGTTAAAGAAGGCTGCCTTGATCCGAGGAAAACCAGTTGCACAGATAAGTTCAAATGGCTGACATCAACCTCGCCAATCAAAATTGGCAATTTGCAAGTGCTGGGGCAACTCACTGGTGACTATGAAGTGGTTCTCACGGCGGATTTTGGCAGCGATCCCAAGGTGATTAAATTATTAACCGCTGACAATCAGGGGATTTCATTGACGTTTAATGGAGACCGCGGGGGGGCAGACTTTAGGCCTAACGGTATAGGCAATGCTGCTAATAAGTTTATTTACACGAGCTTACCCGGATGGAATAGCTCTTATAATTTTAATGAGGTTAAAATCACCGTTCAGCAAGGTGTCGCGAATCTTTACACTAACGGCAGCGTGATGGGAGAACCGATCACTTTTGATGCTGGGCAGGTATTTGATCGCGTCGCCTTTGAAGGTATTACCGCTAATGATCGCATTGCTGATGTCAAAGTGCGGGGTATGCAAACGCTTGCCTCTTGTGCTACGGCACCTAGTACGCCAACTAGCCCTGCTGCGCCAGCAGCATCAGGTGATTGTACGGCGGATTATATTGATGGCTCACTCCATGTGCCCTGTGTTCTGGTTCCTAATGCCTTTGGCAAAATTGATCTGTATGATATCTGGTTGCTACAACAACCGCTTTCGTTTACTTTTGATTTAGACTCCAATCGTGTGACGCTTAAGTAGGGGCAATCCCTTGTGGTTGCCCTGTGATTGCCTGTGGTTGCTTTTGTTGATTATGATTAAAATGGTGGGCAAGCGGGCGGATAGATTATGGGATAAAATCGTGAGGATAAAATCGTGATCTGTGGTGCCCGCTTACCCACCCTACATTGAACTTGATGGCTCACTCCAAAAGTTATACGAAAAACCGTCAAGTTTTCAGATTTTCAATGATCTCGACAAATGAACTTTGTTTACATCAAATCAAGGTTATACTCATTTCTCTCATACAAAAATGAGACGATCCTCAAAGAGCTAATAAATGAGCCGCATGATTCCAAACTTTGCAATAGTGTAGATTAACTGGGGTAAAATCTTTAACCAAATCTGGGTGCAACTGTTTATTATCCATACAAAAATCTTTCGTATTGGAACTGATGAAAACCAGAGGGTATGTGAATCCACCTGAATATAACTGTTGTGCCAGTTCTAAATATTCTTCTATAAGAATGCAATCTTTTATTTGTCCTCCTTTGCGTGCTGGCGCGACTTGGAAAACCACTCGATCTAGTGCTTGTAATTTCAGATTATCTTGAGCAGTTAGTATGAGAGAATCATTTAATAATGATTCTGCTAGTTTTCTTAAAGTTGTTGGTAATGTGGATTGATCAAATGAATAATCTGTTTCAATATCTAAGCCAACTGATTGACAAGCAATATTAAAATTGTCAACTGAGTTTTGGAGTTCATCAAGAAATTTTTTAAGTTCAGATTCAGTATCTTGAACAAGACTGGCAAATTCGTCGGGTACAATGGAAGCTGCAACAACAGAACACAAATTGGCTTGAGTTTGATTAGCGATTTTAATGACAGCATTTAATTCTGAGGCTCTCAGTCGGTTTGGCATTCTGATGATATCAAGGATAGCACAAGTATCTAAGAGTAAAACCGGCTTTTGAGGCTTCAAAAGTTGATGAGCTACTTCATTGATTTTTGGCACGTCACCCTCTATTGGAAAACAAGTCGTTATAAACAATCAATACCTTCGCCAATTCTAAAATTTAGCCATTTCCAAAAAAATACTGGTTTTTTTGTTTTAAAATCAATAAGTATAAGTTAAAAACTGACATGGGCTCAAAATTTATGATTTTTACTGAAAACGTCGGAAAAGTCTGTAAGTTATTGATTTTTGGTTAGGCCTATTTTTGTAAGTCATTGAAAGTATTGGATGCAAAAAAGTTTTCCGAAGTTTTAAAATTTTTACAATTTGGCGAAGGTATTGAACAATAAGTCAATATTTATTTTACAAAACATGGCCCAATTTCAATTCAATTTGACTATTGACTTCTGCGGCAGCGTTTTGGACAACATGCACATAAAAATGTTCAAGAATTTGATTGTATTCTGCGTAAGATAATTGGGATTTGGTATTTGAAAAAATAGTCGACACATAGAGTTTATGTGGTTCCTTTGTCACTAACCATAGAAAAACGGGGAGATAATCTGCATCACCATGGCGTACAAAGCAAAATGCGCGACGTTCAGAATGTGAGGAGTTCATACCTTTCTGAAGTTTCAATTCTTCATTGAGCGCGTGAGTCCAACCCGATTTGAGGTGTTTTTCCAAAAGCGGGATGAAATCACTGACTGAAGCCGATTTTAAAGTCATCACCAATTCACAGAATGTCTGTTTTAATAGGTTATTAACCAGGCTATCTAACTGACTTTGATTTGATGATGACGTGCCAGCTAACATTTGAGTTCTCAAATCGTAAGGAAGAGTTGGTAAATCGCTATTTGTTATTCTGTTTAATGCGTTCATAGTCTGTTTCTTTCGGTTATGTAGGTAAACAAAAGTTTTTTAACAAAATCCTTATATATAGAAAATGTTTAATGATTTATGCGTCCCTACTTATTTGTCTTCAATCTTCAGCTTTTTCAAAATGGGCTAGCGGGCGGATAGCTTATGGGTTGAAATGGTGGGTTTCGCTCCGCTCCGCTCCACTCTACCCACCCTACATATGATTTGCGTTTGGATGTGCTGGTAGAATCACTGTAAAATAAGTTCGTTCTTCATCAAATTCATAACGGGGTGGCGGTGAGCCATTTTCTATCATCGCTTTAAACACTTTGCGTATGCCGGTGCCGCGTGCTTCGGCTAATTTCAATTCTTTGAGCAGTTCTCCAATGCGACGATTTCTGGCCGGAACAGCGGGGACTTGTTGTTGTTCAAAATGGCTTTTTTTTAAGCCGGGTACGGGGCCTGGATAATTGGTGATTTCAATGCGATCTGGATAAATATAAACTTTAGTGGGTTCCAAAATACCTTCATAGCTACGGTGATAGATCGCGTTGACAAGGGTTTCTTTCAAGGCGGGCAACGGAAAAGTGACCCATCGCTTTGCTTCATACTGTTCATCTTGTTTTTGAATATAAGTCGTTGAAAAATGGGCTAAATGATTCATACCGTCTTTAATTTGTTTGGGCAGTGGCCCGCAAAATAACCATTCTTGCAAACAATTCCCACTTTTATCTTCTGGAAAATAGACGACTTCAATACGCGCTCCTCGAAAGGCGATTTCTGGATCATCGCTAAAAAATAATAGGGCAATGTTTTTAGGGACTTCATGACTATTCGTTTTAGTGGTGAGTCCTAAATGCCGATAAATTTGATAATCGTTTTTTTCCTCAACCAGTCCGCTACCCACTTCTGCTAAAAATTCTCGCACTAATGTCGATCTCAAATCATTGAGCGTAAATTGGCTGGCACGCCGATCATCATAAGGGATTTTAGCGCATAAATTCAGTAACTCCGTTAATATTTGTCCTTTTGCGATTAGGGTTTGTGAACCGTCGCGTATGTAGTAAGCCCATTGTTTATTTTGACCGGTGGGTGCTTGATGAGGACGCGCATCACTTCCGGGTACCCAAATAACCAAGAGATGCCGCCCATCAACGATTTCTGGCGAAAGCCGAAAATGTACTTTGGGTTCTAATTTTTGGCTATGGCCCCGAATCCATTTTTGGGCTTTATCAAGCATTGTGGGTTCCAATCCTAAAGGGGGCAACATGGCAAGGCCTTCATTTTCTTTCACCCCTATAATAATGTAACCCCCGTTGACATTATAGAAATCATTTGCAAAAGCACAAATCGTTTTTAAGACTTCTACCCCGGTTGTTTTTTCATCCCAATATTGCTTTAATACCACTCGTGCTGATTCAACCCCCTGAAAATGCAGTAAATCTTCAATATTGATGGGTAGGCTGGAAAGCATTTTTATGACCTTTTAGTAAAGTGTGCCGACAGCGATTTGATGTGATTTGTTTCATCACGCCCATCCTGTATTAATAATCAATTCTCATTAGCGCGATATCCTAATGCTTGGGTAATCGGCTAACTCGCCTCTTATATCCGACTTTTCTCCTTTATTAAATTTATCATATTTAACGTTTGGGTAGTGATGCAATGTGAGTGATATGCTTAACACCTATCCGTTTTGTTTAATCTAGTCTTTGAAACTTCGGCTTAGCTTCGCTAATGAGGGGCAGATAAACGAATAAATCATAATAATATCAATGAATTATGAGTTAAAGAATAAGAAATTGGGTCTTTTGATATTCTAATCCGCTTCGAATAAATAATCCTTGTCGTTATATCTGATAGGTGATAAGCAGATTGAGTATGTCATCAGACAAAATAGAATGCGATAGGTTAGAATCAATATCCATAAACACCATAGTAATGATATCAATGAACACGCTTCATTGATAATTATTCATTGATAATTGCTTCTTGATGGTTGATCTTTCTCTTTAACTTTTAGCACTCATTAATTAATATGACAACATCCTTGAAAAAATCACGGTACAAACCATTATCGGCTCAAGCATCAGCTCAGCTTTATGTGCAACTGGCTCGTTTGGAATCGTCTGGTATCCCTATAGAGAATGCGATGCAGATGTTGGTTCAAGCTGAGGGGGAAACGGGGAAACGGGCAAGAGTGGCTTTGAATCATTTGAAACGGGGCAAGCCTTTGTCGGAAGCTGGGGCGAAGAGTGGTTTATTTATGGGTTTAGATGCCGCCTTGATTGAAGCCGCCGATGCGGGTGGCATTTATGCTTCAGTTTTTCGGCAATTGGCGCAATTTTATGAGGAAAAAGCGCGGAATCTGCGAAGAATCAAATCGCGTTTGTTTTTACCTTTGACGGTTTTACTGTTGGCGGTGTTTATTCAACCTGTTCCCACTTTGATATTGGGCAAGATGACTATTTTGAGTTATTTGTTTGAGACGGTGGGTTTGATTATTCAATTCGCTTTAATTGTTTTTGTGGTTTGGCGTTTGCCCTATTGGGCACGTCATGGTTTTTTAAAACCTTTTGGAATCAGTTTATTATTGGATAAAGTGGCAATCAGTATACCGTACTTTGGTGGTTGGGTGGTACGGCGGAATATACAGAATTTTTTGCAATCCTTGGGTTTGATGTTACAGGCGGGTTTGCCGATTTTTGAGGCGCTGCCTAAGGCTTATGAGGTAGTGGAAAACCCTATTCTGCGCCGACGCTTACAGAAGACAATCATGTTGCTTAAGAAAGGCGAGCCTTTTGCGGCGGCCTTATCACAAGTCGAAGGCGTTAATCCGGCGGCTATTCAATTGATTTCAACCGGCGAACATGCGGGGAGTTTGGCAGAGATGATGCTGCACTATGTTAAGTTTGAATCTGAAGAGATTAGTTTGCATAATGAAGCATTGGCTGATTGGATACCGCGTTTAGTTTATGCTTTGATTGTCGTTTGGATAGCTTATGGCATATTGAGTGCTGGCGCGTTGATGTCACCAGTGCCAGACGATTTATAAATCAGTTATCAGTTATCAGTTATCATTTATCAAAGAACATTCAGTACACGTTCTATAAATTCTTCAAAAAGGAATAAAAACAATCGTTTTCGTAGTCATTATTTTTATTAAATCTATAGAACGCTGATGACACTGACACCATGATTAACACTGATTGATTTATCTGTTTAATCTACATTTTTCATTCTCCTCATTTTTATGAATACCTCTCAACAATTTATAGTCAACCCTAGCCAAAAATTACAGGGCACTTTGCGTGTGCCGGGTGATAAATCAATTTCTCATCGTGCCATCATGTTAGGGGCGTTAGCCGAAGGCAGTACACAAATTAACGGTTTTTTGGAAGGTGAAGATACGAAGGCTACGCTACAGGCCTTTGAAAATATGGGTGTTTCTATTGACAGGCCTCATCAAGGACAAGTCACCTTAGAAGGTGTGGGATTGCATGGTTTGCACGCGCCTGACAGGCCGTTAGATTTAGGTAATTCGGGTACCTCAATGCGTTTATTATCGGGATTAATGGCTGGGCAAGTCTTTTCGGTGGAAATGGGGGGTGATATCTATTTATCACGTCGCCCGATGCGCCGCGTGACTGATCCTTTAACGATAATGGGGGCACAAATTGAGACGACTGAAAAAGGAATGCCACCTTTAAAAATTCAGGGCGGACAACGTTTGCAGGGTATAGACTATACGATGCCCATAGCCAGTGCCCAAGTTAAATCGTGTTTATTATTGGCCGGTTTATATGCCAAGGGGACGACTTGTGTGATAGAGCCGGCATTCACTCGTGATCATACTGAACGGATGTTGAGGGGATTCGGCTATTCGGTGAAACAAGAAGGGCAGCGCGTCTGCCTACAAGGCGGTGGGCATTTGCAAGCCACGGCTATTGATGTGCCAGCTGATATTTCATCAGCAGCGTTTTTTATGGTTGGGGCGAGTATTGCCCAAGGCTCTGACTTATTATTAGAACAAGTCGGCATCAATCCCACACGCACGGGTATCATAAACATTTTGCGACAAATGGGGGCCGACATCAGTTTGCACAATCAACGTGATGTGGGTTTTGAACCTGTGGCCGATATTCAGATTCGGGCCAGTCACTTACAGGGCATTGATATCCCTAAAGAACAAGTCCCATTAGCTATAGATGAATTTCCTGTATTGTTTATCGCGGCAGCCTGTGCTGAAGGCAAAACGGTATTAACAGGTGCCAAAGAATTGCGCGTCAAGGAAAGTGATCGTATTTCGGTTATGGCAGAGGGTTTGCGAACTTTAGGCATAGAGGCGATACCGACACCAGATGGTATGGTAATACACGGTGGACAACTCAATGGGGGCGTGATCAAGAGTCACGGTGATCATCGCATTGCGATGGCGTTTACAATAGCGTCTTTATGTGCTAAGGAGACGATTATTATTGAAGAGTGTGCGAATGTCGCCACTTCATTTCCCAATTTTGTCAATTTGGCACAAACGGCCGGAATTGATATACAATTAAAAAAATCAACTTGATCTTCAATTGGTTATTCGCAACATAACGACAGATATTCGTTTTAGTCGGCCCTAAATCGCAAATCGCAAACACCTATTTAAATAGGATTTATAATTTAATAAGTGCTTGAATTGAATAGAACACTTTAGACGGAAGATTCTCATGAACGACGCTGATTTTATATTATTTTATCGGCGTTAATTAATAGAACACAGATGATGCTGATTTTTATGATCGACGCAGATTTTATTTATCAGAACGGCGTTATCAGCATTTACTAAAAAAGATTGGGCCTCATGTTATTCAAAATTCGAGCAAATCTCCCAACCAACAGCAGAGGGGGGCGAACAGACTGATGATAACTGATAACTGATAACTGATAACTGATAACTGATAACTGATAACTGTTATGCCAATTTACGAATACGAACATTTAGAGAAACCTTGCTTACGTGGTAAGCTATTTGAGGTAAAACAATCAATTAAAGACGAATCCTTTACCCAATGCCCGACTTGTTTTGGTCAGGTACGTAAACATATTTCCCGCATTGGTATTGCCATTCAAAAATCGAATAGCGAGTTGCGTGATCTCGGTTTGACCAAATTAGTTAAACGAGATGATGGGGTTTATGAAAACGTGACGCGACGTGAAGGAGAAAGTCGCTATATGGAAGCCGGTAAACCTGAAACCTTACCCGATTTGTCACGAATAATCAGCGATTAACTCAACTTATAGTCAACTTCTATTATTAGAATGAAAAATACCCCTATTCCAGTTGTCACCTTAGATGGCCCTGGCGGCTCAGGTAAAGGGACTGTCAGCCTCAGATTGGCAACACAGTTGGGCTGGCAAATGCTTGACAGTGGGGCCTTGTATAGGGGACTTGCCCTAGCGGCACATCGTCACAATGTTTCATTAGAAAATGAAATGGCACTGGCAAATTTAGCGACCCATTTAGAGCTTCAATTTGAACCCTTACCTGATTTAAGCGTAACTCAAGTCATCCTAGAGGGACAAGATGTTTCGCGGGCATTACGTAGCGAAGCCTGTGGCACAGCAGCCTCGCAAATTGCGACAAAACCCGCTGTGCGTCAAGCATTGTTAGCTCGACAACGGGCCTTTTTAAATGCGCCTGGCTTAGTAGCAGATGGGCGAGATATGGGCACGGTCGTTTTTCCCTCGGCTTTAATTAAGATTTTTTTGACCGCCAGTATAGAAGAACGTGCAAAAAGACGCTATAAACAGTTGATCGATATAGGAATAGATGCTAAGCTTTCAACACTCATAACAGAGATAGCGGAACGTGATCAACGCGACAGCACGCGCAACATTGCCCCTTTAATGCCTGCGGATGATGCTTTAATCATTGATACAAGTGGGGTTTCTATAGATAATGTGGTCGCGTGTATTTTATCAGTTATCAGAAAAAAAGTTATCAGTTGTTCATAAGCACCCTTAATACCCTAGATTTATACTCAATAACTGATAACTTAATGAATGATAACTTTAACTTCAAAGGTTTGGAATGAGCGAAAGCTTTGCGGAATTATTTGCAGAAAGTCAATCTGAAAACAAGATGAAGCCCGGTAGTATTGTGACGGGCAAGGTTATGGATATACGCCACGATGTGGTCATCGTTAATGCGGGACTCAAATCTGAAGGCGTTATTCCAGTTGAACAATTTTTTGATGAAAATGGTCAAATTGAAGTTGCAATAGGTGATGAGGTCGATGTTGCTTTAGATGCGGTAGAAGATGGATTTGGAGAAACTAAATTATCCCGTGAAAAAGCGAAACGTGCAGCGGCTTGGGGTGTCCTTGAACGGGCTTATGAAAACACTGAAACCATTATTGGTGTCATTACAGAGAAGGTTAAAGGCGGTTTTACCGTCAATATGAATGACATTCGGGCCTTTTTACCGGGTTCTTTGGTCGATGTGCGTCCGATACGGGATACCACTTTCTTAGAAAATAAACAACTAGAATTTAAGGTTATAAAACTGGATAAACGGCGCAATAATGTTGTTGTATCGCGCCGTGCGGTGGTTGAAAAAGAAAATACTCAAGAACGAGAAGCCTTATTGGAAACCATGCAAGAAGGCATGAGCCTACAGGGTGTGGTCAAAAATTTAACCGATTACGGTGCTTTTGTGGATTTAGGTGGTGTGGATGGTCTGCTACATATCACTGATATGGCTTGGCGGCGCGTGAAACATCCTAGTGAAGTGGTTAGTGTGGGTGATGAAATCAATGTCAAAGTCCTTAAATTTGACCGTGAACGTATTCGAGTTTCATTAGGTCTCAAACAATTGGGTGAAGATCCGTGGCTTGATATTGCACGTCGTTATCCAGAAAATACACGCTTATTTGGTAAAGTCACTAATCTAGCCGACTATGGTTGCTTCGTAGAAATCGAAGAAGGCGTAGAAGGCTTAGTGCATGTGTCTGAAATGGACTGGACGAATAAGAACGTTCATCCTTCTAAAGTTGTGCAAAATGGGGATGAAGTCGAAGTCATGGTGCTTGACATTGATGAAGAGCGGCGCCGCATTTCGTTGGGTATCAAGCATTGCCATCCTAATCCGTGGGAAGAGTTTGCAATTACCCATAACAAAAATGACAAAGTGGTGGGTCACATTAAATCCATCACTGACTTTGGTATTTTCATAGGGCTTCCGGGTAACATTGACGGTTTGGTGCATCTTTCTGATATTTCTTGGAATGTTCCGGGTGAAACCGCGGTACACAATTACAAGAAAGGTGATGAAGTTGAGGCCATCGTTTTAGCTGTCGATGCGGAAAGAGAAAGAATTTCTTTGGGTATCAAGCAATTAGATAAAGAACCCTTTTCTAACTATGTGGTTCTAAACCCAAAAGGCAGTGTTGTTAAGGGTGTTGTCGGTGAACTTGATAACAGCAAGGCTGTCATTCAATTGGAAGAAGGTGTCGAAGGGTTGTTACGTGTTTCTGACTTATCGCATGAACGTGTTGATGATGCTCGCCGTATCTTAAAGGAAGGCGAGGAAGTGGAAGCCAAAGTAATTGGCATTGATCGCAAAAAACGTATCATTACCCTGTCTATCAAAGCATTAGTTTCAGAAGAAGAGGCAGTAGCTGTTCAAGATTACAGCAATTCACTACCTCAAACCGGCACGACTTTTGGTGATCTGTTTAAAGAACAGATTGAAAGCCAAGATGAACCTGAAAAAACGGATTAAGTATTAATTAAACAACTGATATGACAAAATCTGAACTGATAGAAGCGATTGCGCTGAAACAAACCCAATTATCACAAAAAGATATTGATTTATCGGTTAAAACTATCCTGGAACAGATGACAGTGTCTCTGGAAAACGGGGAAAGGATAGAAATCCGTGGTTTTGGGAGTTTTTCTCTGCATCATCGCCCTTCTCGAAAAGGACGTAATCCCAAAACGGGTACGCCTGTGGAATTGCCAGAGAAACATGTTCCCCATTTCAAGCCTGGTAAGGAATTGCGAGATCGAGTCAATGCTGGTGGGGGTTACATACGTGGCTGAATAACAGGGCCTGACTTAGTGAATGAGTGAATTAAGTCTCAAGGCTGATGATAACGATAGTTACTCTTATGGGTATCATTCTATAAAATATAAAAATTAATAGCACCTAAAAATGGCAATTCAAATAGTGAATATTTGACTTAAACCATTGAATTTATTACATTATTTCCAATAATTTTGTTTATTTTTTAATTTTCACTCACCAAATGGTGATTTTAAAACAGAATTAAGTAATTGATTAATAGCATAAAAATTAAAGTGATTGCCATTTTTAGGTAGCCTGTTTTACTGGAAACACCTTGGTACAGTCTCAAGGGTCAGTGCTGTTTTCTGACCCGTGAGTTTTTTTTGCCCTAATGCAGTGGTGTAATGATTGAGTTGTTATGGCTGTTATTGCCTGTGGCGGCCGCCTCCGGGTGGTTGGTGGCACGTTTTCAAAAACGGGCTCAAGTGACCCCTTTTTCTTGGTATCCTGATTATTTCAAGGGTTTGAATTATTTGCTGAATGAAGAACCTGATAAAGCAATTGATGTTTTTATTAAACTCATTGAGGTAGACAGCGATACCGTCGAAACCCATTTAGCTTTAGGTATCTTATTTCGTCGCCGTGGTGAGGTTAACCGAGCCATTCGCATTCACCAAAATATTATCAAAAGGCCCACCCTGCATCCTCAACAACGTAGTCTTGCGTTGTTTGAACTGGGTCAGGATTATCGGCATGCGGGTTTACTGGATAGGGCAGAAGCATTATTTCAAGAATTGGTCGCATCGGATACCCATCAAGTGTTAGCCTTGCAGCAATTATTGGAAATTTATCAGCAAGAACATGACTGGGAAAAAGCTATTAGCACCGCGCAACATTTGGCTCATGCTGATAATGGTCTTATGCATACTCAGATTGCCCAATATTACTGTGAACAAGCAGAAGAATACCGGCGACAAGGCGAATATCACTTTGCACGACAAGCGATTACTCAAGCCTTAAAAACCGATACAAAATGTGTCCGTGCGAGTTTGTTAGAAGGTGAATTGGCTTTGGAAGTGGGAAACCAAGAACAGGCTATTGCTGCCTTTCAACGGGTGGAACAACAAGACCCTGATTACCTGACAGAAGTGATAGACCCTTTGCAAATATGTTATAAAGAACTTGGACAACGCCATGAATTTATTCGCTATTTATACCATGTTTTAGAATGCTATGATGGCATTACACCCATGTTAGTGTTAGCAAACATTATTAAACAGCAGGAAGGAGAAGAAAAGGCGGCTGATTTTATTGTGAGACAAATGCACAACCAGCGTCCCTCAGTACGTGGGCTTGATCTCCTGCTTGATTTGGCCTTCTCTAAAGCTAACAACATCACAGGTGATCACTTATTATTAGTGAAAAACATGACGACGCATTTATTAAAAAATAAACCGGCTTACAAATGCCATCATTGCGGATTTATGGCGCGAAAATTACATTGGCAATGTCCAAGTTGTAAGCAATGGAATACGCTGAAACCAACACAAGGTTTTGATGAGGAATAATACCGGATAGAGTCTATTTTTAAAAAAACAAGCACTTTCGCCTAAAAATGAATTTGAATTGAGCATTTTTATGTCTCCTTTAATTATCGCTTTAGACTTTGCTCAACCAGAGCCTGCGATCGCGCTTGCTAAACAATTAGGTTGTGAGCGTTGCCGCATTAAAATAGGTAAAGAATTATTTACCCGATCTGGCCCGGTTGTAGTTGAACAGTTGGTTAAAGAAGGTTTTGAAATTTTTTTAGATTTAAAATACCACGACATTCCAAACACGGTAGCACGAGCTTGTTTAGCTGCTGCCGATTTAGGCGTGTGGATGATTAATGTCCATGCATTAGGTGGACGCGACATGTTGTTAGCTGCCCGGGAAGCATTGGAAAAACGCAGTCATCGTCCGTTACTGGTTGCCGTCACTATTCTGACCAGCTTACATCGATTTGATTTGTACGCAATAGGCTTGCATGGCTTGTTAGAAGAAAACGTGTTACGGTTGGCCCGTTTGTCTAATGCCAGCGGTTTAGATGGGGTTGTCTGTTCACCGCATGAAATTGTTTTGATACGTCAAGCTGTTGATAGCCATTTTAAACTGGTTACACCAGGTATTCGCCCCACGCATACTTCAAATGATGATCAAAAACGGGTCATGACACCGGCTGAAGCTTTAAAATTGGGTGCAAATTATTTAGTCGTTGGACGACCTGTGACAGCAGCGCCTGATCCATTGCAGGCTTTGTTGGAAATAGAAGCTTCTATTTCTAATGAACCATGAACAATGATCAATTCATTGATAGTATTTTGCAGGTTAAAAACATTAACTTGGAAAAGAGTTCTGGGCTTGCCGTTTGTAGCGATCTTCCAAACTTTGTTTCGATAATCGCTTAGCTTAGACATCACTAAATATAATTGAGCATTTTTAGGTATCTGTATTTAACCTTCCCCCTCTGCTTGCCGCGGGCCTGATTCTGGTAGGCAGTTGCCCAGGTGGAACGGCTTCTAATGTGATCGGTTTTCTCAGTAAAGGGATGTCGCGTTTTCTGTCACGTTGGCCGCCATTTCTACATTATTGGCCTTTTTAGCCACGCCTTTTTTGACTTGGTTTTACGTGGTGTCAAAGTATTGAAGTGCCGGTTTTAAACAGCTTATTAACGATTTGACAAATCGTTTTGTTCCCCGTACTAACATTATAATTAAGACCTATTTTGGTCATCTTATGGTACGTGTTAAACCGGTATTGCCTGTTGTGCTAAGTATTGTCTTGGTTATTGCCATCGTGGCGGCATTGAATGCCGATACATTTAATGACTGTGACATCGGTAATCGTCATCGCGGTCGTTTTGCCTAATTTGTTAGGATTAGCAGCCGGTTATTTTATCGCTCGTGGGCTCGGTTATGATATCAAAATCGCTCGCACATTGGCTATTGAAGTCGGTATGCAAAACTCTGGATTGGGTACCGCCTTAGCGATCAAATATTTTTGCGCAATCGCGGCTGCACTATCTGGTGCCCTATTTAGTGTCTGGCATAACCTGTCAGGAGCCGTATTGGCGCAATACTGGCGCAAGCATTCAAAATTTTAGACTCATACTACAACGGATTGGCTTTATTCAATACTATTTATTTAAGAGTACTATTTTCGTATTTCCTAATATAATATAACTTAAAGGGGGTAGTCATTATGTTGCAGTTAAAGTGGTGGACAAGATTATCGACTCTTGAAATAATTCAATTATTAATCAATTAATTAGCTCGTTTATCGGCAAAAATATTGACTTATTGCTTGATTGGATTAAAGCAAAATAAGTCGTCAATACGGGAAAATTTTTGGAAACACCTGTTTGTCATAAAATGAACTTAAACTCGCAACTCATTTTCATTTGCGAAACTTAAGGTAGCAAAGAAAATTATAAGATAGGCAAAATTAAATAAGTACCACGGAATGAGATATAAATGAAATTCAGCGAAAACTGGTTACGCGAATGGGTTAATCCCCCCATTTCAACAGATCAATTAGTTCAACAATTAACCATGGCAGGTTTAGAGCTAGATTATGTTGAGTCCGTCGCGGCCTCATTTAATAAAGTTGTTATTGGTGACGTTTTATCTGTTGAAGAACACCCCGATGCTAAAAAACTCAAGGTTTGTCAAGTCAATGTCGGTGAAGAAAAACCTTTAAACATCGTCTGCGGTGCGCCTAACGTTCACGCCGGTATGCGAGCGCCAACTGCTTTAGTGGGTGCGCGTGTAGGGGATATGAAAATTAAAAAGGCCAAATTGCGAGGTGTTCCGTCACACGGCATGTTATGTTCCGCTCAAGAATTAGGCCTCGCGGAAAGTTCAGAAGGGCTGATGTCTCTACCGCTTGAAGCAAAGATAGGCGAAGATATTCGCCGCTATTTGCAATTAGAAGATGTTAGCATTGAAATTGATCTCACCCCTAATCGCGGTGATTGCTTAGGGATTGAAGGTTTAGCGCGAGAAGTGGGTGTCTTGACACGCTCACAAGTGACTCCCCTTGATTGCTCGCCCATTGCTGCAACAATCACTGACACTTTCCCCGTTTCGATTCACGCGCCACAAGCTTGTCCACATTACGTTGGGCGCATCATCAAAAACATCAATGCTCAGGCACCGACACCGTTATGGATGATTGAGCGTTTACGCCGCAGTGGTTTACGCAGTATCAGTGCCGTCGTAGATGTCACTAATTACATCTTATTAGAATTAGGGCAGCCGATGCATGCCTTTGATTTTGCTTGTTTATCTGGTGGCATACAAGTTAGAATGGCACAAGCTGGCGAATCGCTTACCCTATTAGATGAACAAACCGTACAATTAGATGAGCAAACATTAGTCATTGCCGATCATAAACAATCTCTTGCTATGGCGGGTGTCATGGGGGGGCAAGCTTCTGCTGTCACAAGCACAACCCAAGATATTTTCTTAGAAAGTGCCTTTTTTGCACCCAAACAGGCATCTGGTACCGCTAGACGCTATGGACTGCATACCGATTCTTCTCACCGTTTTGAACGGGGTGTTGATCCGCAATTGCAACGCCGCGCTATGGAACGGGCAACGGCCTTACTATTAGATATTGTAGGTGGAGAAACGGGCCCCGTGATTGAAGAGGCTTTTGAAAGCAGTTTGCCCAAAACCCCAGCGATTGAACTTCGCGCCTCAAGGATTCAACGTCTACTCGGTCAATCACTAGAGCCTAGCGAAGTGAGCGACATCTTAACTCGTTTAGGCATGATCGCTGTCCAAGATGGCGACACTTGGCAAGTCTGTTCACCGACTTTCCGTTTTGATATTGCCCTTGAAGCCGATTTGATTGAAGAATTAGCGCGAGTGCATGGTTATAATCATTTACCTAGCCATGCGCCTCAATCCCGTATGACGATGCACCCCCAACAGATAACGAAAGAACAAGTGCAAGCGGTGCTAGTGCAACGCGACTACCAAGAGGCCATTACTTACAGTTTTGTAGACCCAAAACAACAAGCTCTACTTGATCCACAAACTGAATCACTGACTTTAAGTAACCCCATTGCCAGTGATATGGCAGTGATGCGTACCACTTTATGGACCGGTTTACTGCAAGCCGTGTTGTATAATCAAAAGCGTCAACAATCCACAGTACGCTTATTTGAAACCGGTTTGCGGTTTATCAACACGCCAGATCAAGGTTTACTACAAGAAAAAATGATAGCCGGTGTTGTGACAGGCAACCGTTTGCCTGAACAATGGGGTAAAACGACACAACCCGTTGATTTTTTTGATATTAAAGCGGATGTCGAAGCCTTATTAAGTTTGAGTGCGTCAACAGATGGCAAGCCTATTGAACCGCGTCAGCTTGACCGCTTTACACCCACAACTCATCCCGCTTTACACCCAGGCCAAACGGCGGCGATTTATCGGGGTAATGAATGGATAGGCTTATTGGGCGCAGTGCATCCCAATCTCGTGCTGATGCTAGAATTAGTGCCACCCGTCTATCTTTTTGAATTACGGCTTGCACCACTATGTCAAGCACCTATTCCTAAATTTAAAGAAGTTTCTAAATATCCCGCTATGCGGCGAGATATGGCTGTCGTGGTATCACAAGATATCAGTTCAGCCCAATTATTGGACTGTATCAAACAATCTGCCCCCGAAATTCTTTATGCTTGGCAATTGTTTGATGTTTATCAAGGTAAAGGCATTGAGCTTGGTCAAAAAAGTTTAGCAATAGGGTTGATTTTTCAGGCGTTTTCACGCAATCTTACAGATCAAGAAGTTGATACTGTGCTTGTACAATTACTCAGTACGCTTGAACAAAATTTGGGTGCACAACTAAGGAAATAAAATATGGCATCATTGACTAAAGCTGCAATGGCAGAAAAACTTTATCAAGAAGTGGGCTTAAATAAGCGAGAAGCCAAAGACATGGTCGATCTGTTTTTTGAAGAGATTCGCACGGCGTTGGAACAAGGAGAACAGGTTAAGCTCTCTGGATTTGGCAATTTTGATTTACGTGACAAAAAACAACGCCCAGGTAGAAACCCTAAGACAGGTCAGGAAATACCAATAAGCGCGAGGCGGGTAGTCACTTTTAGACCCGGCCAAAAACTCAGAGTACGAGTAGAATCTTATGCTGGAAATAACGAACAATAGCGAACTACCGGTCATTCCGGGGAAGCGTTACTTCACCATTGGCGAAGTGAGCGAGTTATGTGCCGTCAAGCCACATGTATTGCGTTACTGGGAACAAGAATTTTCTCAACTCAAACCCATTAAACGTCGAGGCAACCGGCGTTATTACCAGCGCGAAGATGTGATTTTGATTCGTCATATTCGTAACCTACTCTATGAACAGGGGTTTACCATTGGCGGTGCGAAACAACATTTAAATGGAGAAGCCTCAATCACTGATCGACAACAAAGTCAGCAAATTATTCGTCAATTACGCTTGGAACTTGAAGAAGTGCTTTCAATTTTGAACGCTAACACGTTATTGGATTAATTCATTAACGCATTAATTATTTAATTATTTAAAGGTCATACCAAACCGTTCTTTCATACAAAACAATGGCTTAATCATTTACAATAGGGCTTAATGATATCAGTTTGTTAGGATTCACTGCCTTGGCCTATTGATTTTTGGTGAAAGAGTACTTAGTATGAATCAGATAATACTCACTTGGAGATTTAACTATGCAGGTACAAGAAGCCACCCCCTCACCTTTGTTGTTTAGCGACACGGCCGCACTGAAAGTGCAAGAATTGATCAAAGAGGAAAAAAACGATGATCTGAAATTGCGCGTTTTTGTTCAAGGCGGCGGTTGTTCAGGTTTTCAGTATGGTTTTACCTTTGATGAAAAGATCAATGAAGACGATACTGTCGTTGAAAATCAGGGTATTCAATTGTTGATAGACCCTATAAGTTATCCCTACTTGGCAGGCGCTGAAATTGACTACAGTGAAGGCTTAGAAGGCTCACAATTCGTGATCCGCAATCCTAATGCCACCACAACTTGTGGATGTGGTTCATCTTTTACGCCTTAAACGAAATCCCAGCCCCCCCCTTTTGTCAATCAAAGGGGGGAATTTTATAAGGCAACCCCCCCCCTCTTGAAATCAAAACGGGTTACTGTACGTTTCTCAATTCCATAATATTTTCGGTCGTCTTGAAATTTGGGTTATTTTTTGGGTCGATACACATAATCCAATAGAACGCCGATTGTGATGATTAATACATTAAATCCGCGTTCTATCCCTCAATCAAGCGGTGCGATAGTTTGTTCGATAATCTATTAGCCTGACCGACATAACTCACGCTTTTGATAACTGATAACATGAATACCCCTCATTCTGATCCGCAAACGATTGTTAAAGCGTTTGAAAAACTACGTGCTGATTACCAACAGATCGACTCCAAAATCGCGACTAAACAGGATATCGCGGCCCGGCTTCGGGATAAAGAAATTGTTGAACAAGCCTCTAGCTACACTGGCGAGAGTATTTTCCAATCCTTAGCCCAATTGCAATCAACCTTTGGTCAATCTACTGAAAAGCTCGCTAAAGATATGACCACTGAAGTGGAAAAATTAGCGCATATTTCTAGGGCAATACAGGTCGAAAACCAGCATTTAATCAGCTTGCAAAATATTCAAATCTCAGCGGAAACGTTGAATATTTTACAACAAGAGCACCAAAAGGAATTGCAAAGCTTTGAAGAGGATTACCAGCAAAAACACGATGCTTTGGAAAAGGAAATGGCCAAGCAACGTGAAATGTGGCAAAAACGACGGGAAGACAACGAGAAGACTCAAAAGAAACAACTGAGTGAGATAGATAAAAAACGTTCATTGGAGGAAGAAGACTATGATTATGGACTCAATCGCCAACACACTGAAGACACTGATGGGTATGAAAAACGTAAACGTGCTTTAGAACGCCAATTAGAGGAAGAAAACAGGATTAAGGAAAAAGATTGGAAAGAGCGTGAATCGTTTCTTGAAAAAAATCAAGCGAAGTTTGATGAGTACAAAGTCAAAGTTGAGGCGATGCCTAAAGAGATTTCAGAGGCAATGAAAAAGGCTCGTGAAGAGGCTATTAAAGATACTCATTGGGATGAGGAAAACAAGGCTAAGTTGTTAGAAAAAGAGAGAGAGGCTAAGCGCAAAGCGTTTGAACTGAGAATTGAATCTCTCAACAAGATGATAGATGAACAAAAAACACGGATTGCTCAATATTCATCGCAATTGCAAACGGCTTCACAACAGGTACAACAATTGGCAGTAACAGCCGTTTCAAGTGCTGGTAAACCTAAAGTCGTTGAAAAAAGTTGAAAAATTGAAAAATCCCCCCCAACTTCCCTTTTTTAAAGTGGGGCAATTAAACACCGGATCGATCTAAAACCAATCTCACGCTTCGCGCAAAGACGCTAAGAACCGAAGAGAGGCTAATAATACTTGGCACTCCGAAAAGCGTGAGATTAAAAATACCTCACAGATTGAAATGATTTTCTGAAAATCTATATCAACAAAATCCGTTTTAAGCACAAACAAATATTAATGGAAAACAGGAGTTTCAAATAATGCCCAAAAAAGTGCATTCTCGAAGCACAAAGGCTGAAATTCTTGAAGCCTATAAAGCGTTAGAAGTGGCTTACCAAGAATTAGATGCTAAGAAAGCCAGTGTGGTTACCCCCCTTGCGGCTGCCAGTAAAAAGCCTGAAACACCACCATCGTCCAAATCCGTCTCTTTTCCAAATGAAACGAGCAGCAATCAAGCCTCACTCGCCCTATCCTTACCTAAAGAGGGGAATGCACACGCATTGATGGAAGAAGTGATTAACGCCTTAGGGAAACTGGGTGAAAAATTTAACACAGCCCTTAGCCAATTATCCACCAACTTGCTTGTGGAAGCTTCACGCTTAAAAAATGTCCGCACCACAGTTGAGACTGAAAGCAATCATTTAGCGACCTTATACAATCTGAAAATCGAAGAAGATACCTTAAATGCTTTGCTTAAAGAATACAGCGAAACGGCGGAGCAATATGTTGAAACCGTTAAACAGAAACGGGAAGAGGTTGAAAAAGCTTGGTTCGACAAAAACCAAGCGTGGCAAACTGAAAACGAAGAGACAGAATTGCAGTTGCAAGAGTTAGAGAGTTCTGTTCAGAAAACAAAAAAACGGGAAGATAACGAATATCGTTACGATTTAACGCTAAAACGGAATTTCAGCGATGAAGGATACACTCAACAACAACAGCAACAACAACAACCCCTAGATGAACTTCAAGAAACACGGCGCAAAGCTTGGGATGAGTCTGAGAAAGCACTCGCTGAACGTGAAAAGCAGTTTGAAGAAAACAAAACCAAGGTTGAACGTTTTCCGAAGGAATTAGAAGCGGCTATCAAGAAGGCTAAAGAGGAAGGCACTGGCATTGCTCATAAGCAGGCTAAAATTAAAGCGGATTTCGCGGCTAAAGAATTTTATGGCGACGATGAGGTTTACCAATTAAAAATTAGGGAGTTAGAAGATCAAGTTGCCAATCAAGGCACTCAAATCGACAAACTGTCTAAACAATTAGAAGCGGCCCTCAAACAAGCTCAAGAATTGGCAGTCAAAGCCATCGAAGGCGCATCTAATCAAAGCTCCTTTAATGCGCTTAAAGATATAGCCTTGGAACAGGCGAAAAATTTACCTAAATCGAAATAACGATTAATGAGGGGAAATGGGAAAAAACGCATGAAAACGGCGTTGTACGCCTATTACCCCCCCATTCCCCACCCGCAAAATGGAAACCGTGTTGTGAATATATTTGCCCTCAGTTTATCTGCGATTTTTTTATACCTTGCCGCGGCTGTTTCACCTATTTATCGAATAAACAGCATCGCGATTTCCCCTAAATCGATTTTACTGCTATTTGGTGGATTGGCAGTCACTCTCCATGCACTGGTGTTATATCAGAGCATGTTAACCCCATTAGGTTTAAATCTAGGCTTTTTCAATGCTGCATCCCTCATTGCTTGGGTTATTGCATTGTTATTATTACTCAGCTTGCCACGTCAACCTATTGATAACCTCACTATCATACTTTTTCCCCTAGCCGCACTGACAATAGGTTTAGATGGCTACTTTCACACTGAACGCATTTTTTCTCCAGAAACAGAATGGGGTGTCAGGCTTCATATTTTCTTTTCAATTTTAGCCTACAGTTTCTTAAGCATTTCGGCACTGCAAGCCTTATTTTTATCCCTTCAAGACTACCAATTACGTCACAAACGCCCAGGCTGGGTAATGCGTAAGTTACCCCCGCTGCAAGTCATGGAAACCTTGCTCTTTCAAATGATTGCATTAGGCTTTGGGTTACTCAGTTTAAGTCTGATCAGCGGCATCGTTTTTTTAGACGATCTGTTTGCCCAACATCTGGTACATAAAACCATCTTATCAATACTCGCATGGTGTGTTTTCGCAGTATTACTATGGGGAAGAATACGTTATGGTTGGCGCGGCCGAACCGCAATTCGTTGGAATATCAGTGGTTTTTTAGTGCTCATGCTGGCTTACTTTGGCAGTAAACTTGTCCTTGAACTGATTTTGCATCGTTTGTAGGCTGGAGAAGCGGGCCGACTCA
>JAYQWI020001552.1:0-12045 GCA_035871815.2 Candidatus Parabeggiatoa communis | reverse complement strand
GAAGGCTTAAGTACTGAACCACAAATAAACAGGTATTTTACCGCAATCTACGAAACCGCGAATTGTAGAGACGCACGGCCGTGCGTCTCTACGGCCGTGCGTCTCTAATTACAAATAAACATTGCTTCTATTAAAATACCTGAAAATTTTTGGCGAAAGTACTTAATACCGAATAAAAACATTAAAATCAATAGAACATAGATGAAACTGACATTAGGGGCAAGCACAAGAGATTGCGCCGATATCGTTTTTTACCCTTCCCAAACACCTTCACTCATCACACAAAAATCCATCTTGACATCATATTCATTAACATCGTCTATTTTATCCACAGGTTCAAACAGTGATAAGCCCACTTTAATCACATCTGATCGGCATTTTTGCAGAAACCTATCATAAAACCCTTTACCATAACCGACTCGAAAGCCGTGTTGATCAAAACCTAATAAGGGTATCAGCACCATGTCAATTATGTCATCTGAACAAGAAATGGCGTTAATTGGTTCTGGAATCCCCCTGCGATTTTCCGTGATTTGAGTATAACTTTTGAGAATATAACTGTCCATAGTGCAAGTCTGAAAATGACTTTTGGAAGTGACTAGCGTGATCTGGGGATAATGTTGAAAAATCTCTTGAATGATAATTTGAGTATTAATCTCATTCTGTTTCAAAATAGGTAAAAAAATATGCAGTGTTTTAATTTGGCGTAAATCAAAACGCTGAAAAAATTGCTGCCTAATCGCCTGACTTTGTTTTTGTAAGTCATGTAAACTGAGATTTTTTCTTTTGGCTAAAAACTGTTTTCTTAATTGCGCTTTAGTCATTGGATATCCGTTATAATTATTCGGCTCTCAAAATAAATGTTGTTGAGTGAGCAACGTGTTGCCCATCATCGTATCTTATAAATAATATGATATTATTTGTTCTAAGTGTCAAAGTATGACTTACCACCTATCCGTTTTCAAATTTTGCTTAAAAACACATACCTTTTTAAAGTATTTTATATGACAATATGATTAAAAATCATATACTTATACTCTATTGAACGCCGTGCTGTGTGTGTTGAAAAGCTTTTGACAAACTGATAGGTGTTAAGCATGAATCATTAGTTGGGTAACTCCAAAAAATTAAAATACCCACACCTTTAATCAATCTTCTTTCATTCTCTGCGGCTCTGCGCGAAGCGTGAGCAGACAGTTTGTGACATAAGATTCATAAGCATAGAGTAGGGTGGTTGTTTTGGGTATTTTATTTTTTTGGAATTGCCTTATGACCTTTTCACCCTAGATTTGTCAGATGGGATCGTTGTCACTCTGTTTACCAAAAATATGACATCAAGCCCACTGACCCACCATCCGTTGTGATTTATTGGAACAAAAATAGGGTGAAAACGAAGAGTCGCTCCCCCCCCCAGTTTGAGAGTCGTTTTGCCTAAGTGTTTTGAAATTCAAGCTTAAAAAAGGGTTCCAATGGCAGAAGCGAAAAGCGAAGTGCAAACATTGAGATTGGAGTTCGCATTGAAGCCTGAACAATGATCAATTATTATTCACGTACCGAGAAGCGATACCCAATACCGCGCACCGTTTGCACAAGATAATCATAATGATATAAGGCGAGTGCTTTACGCAAACGACGAATATGAACATCAACGGTACGTTCTTCAATGTACACATTACTTCCCCACACTTGATCAAGTACCTGGTTACGGGTATACACCCGTTCTGGATGTTGCATAAAAAAATGCAATAAACGAAATTCTGTGGGACCCATTTGTACTTCTTTATCGGCTACCATCACACGATGTTCCGTCGGATAGAGTTGCAAATCTTTCACAGATAAAAGCTCGCTGTCTGTAGATACCCGACGTAATACCGCTTTTATGCGAGCAATTAACTCTCTCGGAGAAAAAGGTTTAGTCACATAATCATCAGCGCCAACATCAAGAGCACGAATTTTATCTTCCTCTTCACCACGAGCGGTCAACATGATAATCGGTATATGCTGCGTTTTAGGGTCATTTTGAAGTTGTCTGGCAAAATCAAGCCCACTAACCCCAGGCAGCATCCAATCCAGTAAGATCAGTTCAGGTAAGCGATTAAATATTAATGTCTTTGCTTGATAAACGTCCGCTGCTTCTTCAACGACAAAACCGGCCTTGTTTAAGGTGATTTGTAGCATTTCACGAATAGCAGCTTCATCTTCTACAACTAAAATATGTTGTTGCATAGTTCAGTTATCACTGTTCCTCTTTCACCCCAAAGAATTGTTCAATTTTATTAAGAAACCGCTTATAAGCCGCCTCTTTCGTTTCGACTTCATCATGTTCCACATGCTTGTGTTTTTCTGTCATTTTCTGGCGATAAGCCAATACTTTACTCACCAGTTCAGACACTTCAGGTTGTTCTGCTATTAAAGGCGCAATATCAGCCTGAGTTAATTCAAACAGATAAGTATCAACAAGAGCAATCACTGTAGCGGTTCTATCTTCACCCGTCAAAAGGGCCATTTCACCAAAAAAGTTCCCCGCCCCTAAACGAGCAACCTCTTTGGATTTCCCATCATCTGCCCGCACATAAACACCAACAACACCTTCGACAATAATAAATAAGGAATCGCCCGCATCGCCTTGCTCAACAATAACATCACCTTGCTCAATTCGATGACGACGAATGCAATCGCTAAGGTAGAGTTTAGCTTCATCAGAGAAGGGTTTGAATATATCCACTTCTTGTAAAAGGGTAATCGGTTTAGTCGCTTCTTTTCCCCCTCTTTCTTTAACCCCTTTAAACAAGTGAATTTCTTGCCGCTGTACAGCCGGTGTGATACCCGCACGATTCAAATGAAACCAAACTCGCGTCCAAACATTTTCCAAAATATAAAATTTATCGCCATAGTCATCAGCACAAAAAGCGATCCAGTAAGTTGCAGCCCATTCGTTGATACCGGTCAAAAAAATGACGGGGGCCGGATCTTTGAGCACTTTCTCAGCCGACAGCAATGCATCAAGCAGAATTTTTTTCACACGATCGGGCGGATGCATAGGATGAACATACACCGTTGGCCATAACCAGTAAACGTCATCAGGATAACAAAAATTAAGAATAGGCGATTCAGAAGCCATACTGTTGGGAATACTTAAAATACACTCTGCTCTTGTTTTTAGCCGAGTGCTTCGCCAAGTGATGTCAACGATTTCCCCTTCATCAAACTGACCTATTTTGACCCAATCACCGATTCTAAAAGGCCTTTCTATGTTAATTGCAATCCCTGAGAAAATATTGGAAATATTAATTTGAATCGCTAAACCAATAATCATGGCAATAACACCTGAAGTTGCCAAAATACTGGTCAGTTGCTGGTCATACACAAAGGCAATAATCCCAACCACGGCCATAAAGTAAATAATGAAAGCCAAAAACAGCCTGACAATATTAGGTATGATGCGCCCTGATTTTTCTTCTAAAGGTGTCCAAATAAAACTTTCTGAGGCTAAATTTAGAAGAAATGCCGGTATTATCCACCACAGAATATCGAATACCATGATAAAAAACGTCATGTTATACGCTTCAAAGTTATTAGCCAACCATTTAACTAAGAGAACTTCCCCAGATAAAAGCAAAATAAACGCTAAGCTCGTTTGAATAAACCAAATTAATTTGGACCATTTTCTAAACTTTTTAGAAAAAATATTAAGCAGTAAGATGAAAAGAATGCTTAACACCATCATGTTGGAAGCGTATTGATAATCAATTTTCCCCCGCAAGGTCAATTCATTCTTTTTAATTTGAATATTCGTATTAAACTGAGAATATTCGACAATTCCAGCTTGCACATTGAGATATTCTGGATCCCCCAAAGAATATATCTTAGCCAGATTTTGGAAAAATCTGATTTGTTCTATAGTCCAACCCGCTGTAGGACTGAGAACTTGACTTTTTTGCAGTTTTTCAGACATGCTTTGAATATTGCCCATACCCAATATATCCGTCACATAAATCAGATTATTTCGGGTTAACTCTAGATGATGAAAGTGAATACCAAGTGTATGTTGTTTATAAATGTAATGATGGGAAAGAAAATCTGCCCGAAAACGACTTTTAATTCTGTAAACACGATAGGTAATCTGATCCTTTCTTTTCTCTTCAAGAGGCTTTTTTAATTGCTCTTGGATCTGATCGGGAACAACCGCATTAAGAAATTCTATATGTTGAGGGTTAGAATCACCGGCAAAGCGAAACCACATATGAAAATCTAAAGAAAACGTTAAATTATTAATATCAAAATCACTGATTTCATTGATTTTGATCCCAGTATAAACGACATTGGTTCTATACATGTACTTTTCGTTAATGATTAACACGCGTTCCTTCTGAAGTGCCGCTTCTAAATCTGAAATTTCATTGGGATTACGCATAGCCTGAAACTGAGTTAAAGCAGAAACGATATTTTGATTTTTGTATACACCAATGGCGACGGGTTTTTGGGCATCTCGGTTCTCATTAAAATAATTGAAACCAGTCGTACCTTCTACAGCATCATGAATATTAGTGAAACTGGCTAACACATCACGGATACGAGCGCGATCGGTCTTAAGGCTCTCCTGAATGCCTGTAATCTTGGCCTGTTTTATCGCTTTAATGAGTACCATAGCTGTATCGTAAGCGTAAGCGGCTGCCCAATCTGGTTCTTCGTTATATTTAGCGTGATATTTTTCCTTGAACCTCTGAGCTTTTTCATTGGCCGTATCAAATATCAGCGGTGTTGCCACATAAATATCGTTAGTATAATAGCCCGGATTAGCTTTTTCTTTTGGGAACGTTTTAAAGCCATACACAAAAGTTTGCTCGGAAAAGCCAGAACCACTGATGATATGATTTTGGATGCTGGCATCTTTGATTAATTTCACTAATGGAATGCCTTCATTAGCCTGTGTCGCCAAGAGAATAGCCCCTGCACTTTCCCCATCCTGCTTCAATTTTTTAACAATATTTTTAAAGATCATCTCCTTATTTTTGGGATCATCACCGTATTCAAACGCCCATTTATTCTTAACCTCCAAGTTTAATTTCTCAGTGGCTTTTTCAAACACTTCTGCTAAATAAGAACCATAGCCGCTACCATCATGAATGATAGTCACCTGATTCAGTTGAAACACTTTTTTAACATAATGAGCCAAAAACTGACCAGAGGCACTCGCATTATAGATATTTCTAAAATACCATTCGTTACCTTGGGTCACTTTGACATTGACAGAACCTGGCGTAATAGCGGGCATACCATATTTTTTGTAGACATCCCCCCCTGTGATAGAACAAGAACTATACCAGTGCCCTATAACAGCAAGGGCTTGATTGTCTTCAACTATCCTAAGTGCCTCGCTTTTAGCTTTAGTTTGGCACTTATTTTCGTCATCATAGGTTATGAGTTCTATTTTTTTGCCATTGAGTTCATCTTTTTTGTCATTAATCTCATCCAAGTATAAGCGAATGCCTTGTGTCATCATTCTCCCAGCAGTTGAATCTTTCCCGGTAGGGCCGATAAAAGCAATATAGATAGTTTCATCTTCTTCTTGAAAATAATATTTCTGGAATGTCCAGATAAAAAAGGAAAAGATAATAATTAACATAAAAATTTTTATTTTCATAAGCTTTTATTCACCCTCAAAAAGTGCTTTCACCAGTTTATAAAGACAATGAAATTAACCTAATAAGCATTTAGAATAGTTGTGGTTAGTAACGCTGCAAGTATTCCAATGTCCATCAATTGGATTTTTGAGTGTTGATTTTCAATCATTTCAATCAAAGAAACTTTTGCAGAGCCTCAAAACGATTTTTGATTTTGATATCAAGATTGATTTGACTCAATCATATAAAGGTTTTAAAACTCAGCACTTCAAACGTCAATTCAAAAAATTAAAACATCATAATGATTCAAAGCCTTTATTAATTAATTCAATTCAGTTTGAATGTTTATTGAAGTTATTGTTATCCCAAGTCTAAATTTTATTGCAGTTCGCAAATTGATCTGTGAGTATTTCTATTATAAGAGATCAAAATAATATAAGTTCTTTTGTAATAATTAACTTGCCTTTAAATTTTATTTAAATTCGCTTGAAGTCTAATTATTTTTACACTTCAAGCGATTCAAAATAAGTCAGAAGCAATTGAGCCTTTAACGAAAATCAACATTTTTGGCTCAAAGACTCTCTTTTTACCTCATTAACTGCTGGTCTCCAAGGTTTATTAGCGGTTTTAGCGATCGGAAGTGTGCAGATATCCACGTCTTCTGGTGTCAAAGAATTGGCTATATTCGTTGAGAAACTATCTTTTCCTTTCTCACCTTTAAAAATATGAAATTCTTGCCGCATGACAGCAGGCGCGATGTTAGCACGGTTTAAATGAAACCAAACTCGTGTCCAAACATTTTCCAAAATCAAAAATTTATTGGCATAATTATCAGCACAAAATGCTATCCAATAGCTTGCAGCCCACTCATTGATACCCGTCAAGAAAACAACAGGGGCTGGTTCTTTGAGAATTTGATCGGCAGACAATAGAGCATCAAGAAGAATTTTTTTCACCCGATCAGGGGGATGCCTTGGATGAACATAAACTGTAGGCCATAACCAATACACTTCATCAGGATAAAAGAAATTAACAATAGCCGATTCGCTTGCAATACTGTTAGGAATACTGATGATACATCCATTTCTCCCTTTAATCCGAGTTGATCTCCAATTAATATCTATAACTTCTCCTTCGTCAAACTTGCCTATTTTAACCCAATCCCCAATTCTAAAGGGATGTTCCATGTTAATCACAATGCCAGAGAACACATTTGAAATATTAATTTGAATGGCTAAACCGATAATCATGGCAAGCATACCAGAAGCCGCTAATAAACTGGTGAATCTTTGTTCATACACAAAGACAATAATGCCGACTATGGCCATCAAGTAAACGAAAAGTGCAAAAAAATGACGTATGATATTCGGTATAATACCCACTCGTTGTTCTAAAGGTGTCCAAATAAAACGTTCTGAAGCCTCATTAAGCAAGAATGCGGGTATCAACCACCATAGTATATCAAAGATGTTTATGATAAATTTCACTTGGGACGTATTAGTACTTTCAGCTAACAAGTCCGAAAAAAATATAATTTCACCACTGAGCAGCAAAAGAAAGGCAAAAATCACTTGAAAAAACCAAATAATTTTAGAAAAAACGGGTTTTTTTCTACCAACAAGGGTCAGTATTAAAAATAGCGTACCGCTTATCACCATCAGATGGTAAGCATATTGATATGGAATAATTCCTCGTAAGCTGAATTGGTCTTTTTTAATTTGAATGGCCGCATTAAATTGAGAATATTCAACTAGCCCTTCTGCCACATTGAGATAGTCAGGATCTCCCGCAGAAGATTCACTGATAATATCAGGGAAAAACAATACGCGAGTGATCGTCCAGCCAGAAAGCGGGCTTAAAACACGCTTTGTAAGCAAGCTTTGAATCAATGCATTTTTCTTTTGCTGTCCCATACCCACAACATCAGTGACATAAATAAGATTGTTACGGGTTAATGTTCGATGTCGAAAACTGATACCCACAAGATGCTGTTTATACACAAAAAAATGATCTAGAAAGTCAGCCCTAAAAAGGCTTTTTATTCGGTAAACACGATAGGTTATTTTATCCTGGTGTTTATTTTCAATAGGTTTTTTCAATTGTTCCCGGATTTCTTTATGATTGATCGCATTGACAAAATCAATATCATCGGGATTAAAATTCCCTTGAAATCGAAACCATAACTTAAAATCTAAAGTAAACTGTAAATTTTTGATATCAATATCACTGATTTCAATAAATTCTATACCCACATAGACAACATTTGTTTTATACATCTGCTTTTCATTAATAAGCAATACGCGATCGTTTTTGATTGCATTTTGAAGGTCAGCAATCTCATTAGGATGACGCACAACCTGCAATTGAGTTAAGGCAGAAACGGAGTTTTTATGTTTATAAATTCCTATTGAAACCGGCTTTTGTGCATCCCGATTTTCATCAAAATAATTCAAACCAGTTACCCCTTCCAGCGCATTATAAATACTGTTGAAGCTGGCCAAAGCGTCTTTAATTTTTCTTCGATCTTCTTTTAATGCCCGTTTTGATCCTTCCAGTTTTGCTCTTTTCATAGCTTCAACAAGTACCATCGCCGTATCATAAGCATAAGCGGCTGCCCAACCAGGTACGTCATCGTAATTTTTTTGATATAACTCTTTGAAATTTTGAGCTTTTTCATTAGCCGTATCAAATATCAAAGGCGTTGCGACATAAATGTCATTAGTATAAAACCCTGGATGTTCTTTCTCCATTGGCAGCTTATCAAAACCATTAGAGAAGGTTTTCTCAGACAAAGAGGATGCGCCTATAATTGAATTTTGAATGCTGGCTTCTTTAATTAATTTGACTAACTTCACACCTTCATTGGCTTGCACGGCCAGAAGAATGACACCAGCCTCTTTTTGCTTGGCCTTGAGTTCATCAACTATTTTTTGAAAAACCTGATCCAAATTTTCATTATTTTTGTCGTAATGCCATTGGTTTTGAATAGACATGCCAAGTTTCAATGACTGTTCTTCAAAAACTTGAGCGAGATAAGAACCATAAGGGGCAGTTTCACGAATGATACTCACCTTATCTTGTTTAAAAACATTTTTGACGTAGTTTGCTAAAAATTGGCCAGATGCCTTCGCATTATAAATATTTCTAAAGTACCATTCATTACCTAGCGTCACATTGATATTGGCAGAACCTGGGGTAATGGCCGGAATTTGATATTTTTTATAAATTTCCCCAGCACTTAGGGAAGCAGAACTGTACCAATGCCCAATAACCGCAACGGCACGATTTTGTTCGACGATTTTTTGTGCTTGCTCATGGGCCGTCTGTGCATCATTTTTATCATCAAATTGTTCAAGAACAATTTTTTTTCCGTTGATTCCTCCTCTTTGATTGATCTTATCAAAATATAATTGAATAGCTTGAATCATTGAGAGACCTGCGGCTGTCTCCTCGCCGGGCCCGGCAAAAGCAATGTGTATGGCTTTTCCGTATTCTCTGACATATTTATAATATGCTAACCCACCAGCTAATAAAATGACCGCACCTAACAGAACAATTTTTATTTTCATACTTATGTTACTCACCTCAACCTTTATGCTTGAATAGGAGAAATTTTATCTCTCGTGAGTGGTCAGCAATCACGGCGTATTTTTTGAACTGAAAAGCACCATTTTCCTAATAAAGCTCATATGGTTTATACCGAATTGCCCGTCAAAAATCTATTCAACCGCTTATCACGCCTCAAAAAAAACAGCACACTGCTGCAATCTTCCACAGCATAAGCGCGTGTGGGTAGTACACAAGGTTTGATTGAATCCTTGATGAATTTTGTTTAGCATTTGTGATGGCCGGTGGCAATTTAATGGTTGTGCTTGACAATCAGGAGCATGCACTGGCTTATCGAAGATAGCAACGCCACTTTATTAAACTAACCATTTTGCCAACAGAAATTGGGATGATTAAAGAGGCTAAACAAAAGTTGTTTTCGCTTGAAAGGTGTTTTAAGTAAAGATTGCTCATATATAAGTGAGGACTTGAGAATGGTTTTGAGTATTAGACTAGTCCCTTAATGAAGCTAAGTTATTGATTTTATATACCGTATTTTAACAAGTTTTCGATGAAAACGTTTTTGCTTGGCAAAAACGTGATCATCGAAAGTTATTAAGGGACAAGTCTATTATTGTTTTTCCGTTTTGATTTTGAAGTTATGAGAAAAGGATTTGTATTTTATTTAAGCGAAGCCAATAAATTATTTTTACCCACTCCATTCCGAAGGGAGTTTCATAAACAGTCTAAAATACAAGTCCCAATTTCTGTCGGATTACGTGCCAGTGTCACACCCGCCGCTTCTAGGGCAGCAAATTTATCTTGTGCTGTGCCCTTACCACCGGCGATGATCGCACCCGCATGTCCCATACGCTTACCGGATGGTGCCGTGACACCTGCAATATAAGCCACAACGGGTTTCGTCACCAACGATTTTATATAATCCGCCGCTTCCTCTTCATCCGTTCCACCAATTTCACCTACCAATACTATGCCTTCTGTTTGGGGGTCTTGTTGGAACAATTCTAAACAATCTATGAAATTCATGCCATGAATCGGATCACCGCCAATCCCAATACAGGTACTTTGTCCCAAACCATTTTTAGTGGTTTGATCCACTGCCTCGTAAGTCAAAGTGCCCGATCGCGAAATAATGCCAATGCGTCCAGGTTTGTGTACAAATCCGGGCATAATACCCATTTTGCATCCCCCAGGGGTGATGATGCCAGGGCAATTGGGCCCAATTAAGCGCACTTGCGGATAATGCGTTTTAAGTACGTTTTTAACTTTGAGCATATCCAATACTGGGATACCTTCGGTAATACAAACTATGATTTGAATACCAGTGTCAGCCGCTTCCAATATCGCATCGCTTGCTCCCGGTGCAGGCACATAGATCATACTCGCCGTCGCACCTGTTGTCTCTACCGCCTCACGTACTGTATTAAAAACAGGCAATCCAAGGTGCGTTTGTCCAGCACGTCCGGGAGTTACACCACCGACTAACCTTGTCCCGTATGCCAAACATTGTTCAGAGTGAAAAGTCCCTTGTTTGCCGGTAAATCCTTGACAAATCACCTTAGTGCTTGCATCAACTAAAATACTCATGTTCTCATCCTTTGTCGCTTGATACAGCCTTTTTTGCGGCATCATCTAAATCAATCGCTGGAATAACCGATAAACCACTCTCTTTTAAAAGGGCTTTACCCTTATCAACGTGAGTCCCTTCTAAACGGACAACCACGGGCAATTGAGTACCTGTTTCTTTAATCGCATGAATCACGCCTTCAGCAATCAAATCACATCTGACAATACCGCCGAAAATATTAACTAAAATGCCCTTAACTTTAGGGTCAGATAAAATGATTTTAAAGGCCTGGGTCACTTTCTCAGCGGTTGTTCCCCCACCCACATCAAGGAAATTCGCAGGTTCACCACCGTGCATTTTGATCACATCCATCGTTGCCATCGCCAACCCGGCACCATTGACCATACAGGCAATATTGCCATCTAAAGCCACATAGTTGAGATCAAACTGACGTGCCTTATCTTCTTTTTCATCTTCTTGGCTCGAATCATAGAGGGCGGCTAAATCAGTATGCCGATAGAGGGCATTATCATCAATATTAATCTTGGCATCTAGGGCCAGCAAATCATCTTGATCAGTTATAATTAAAGGATTAATTTCAACTAAACTGAGATCGTTATCGATAAAAAGGCGGTATAAACCAAACAATATAGAAGTTAATTGTTTAACCTGTTGAGCGTTTAAACCCAAAGCAAAACCGATTTCACGGCATTGATATGCCTGAATGCCCACCAGAGGATCGAAGGTACGACGGATTATTTTTTCCGGGGTATTCGCTGCGATTTCTTCAATATCCATCCCACCTGCACGAGAGGCCATCACAGCGATATGCGCTGTTGCCCGATCTACGACTAAACTTAAGTAAAGTTCGCTTTTGATGCTCGTTATTTTTTCAATCAGTACACTATGTACTGGTTGTCCATAAGCCCCGGTTTGGTGAGTCACTAAGCGACTCCCAATTAAACGGTGGGCAATTTCTGTGACTTCTTCTAAACTCTGGGCACGTTGGACCCCCCCCGCTTTGCCACGCCCACCAGCATGGACTTGGGTTTTAACCATCCAAGCCTGACCCCCTAAATCGGCGGCATGTTGTTTAGCCTCAAGCTCGTTCCTAGCAACTTGTCCGGCCGGTACTGGGATATTGTATTTAGCAAATAATTGTTTTGCTTGATATTCATGTATGTTCATTATTATTCATAAATCATCCAGTGTTGGGAACGCATATTTTGGAATAAATCAGTCATTTTGGCAAAGACTAATCATGCGAATTTTTGATTTTAACAGATT
>JAYQWI020001551.1:0-6212 GCA_035871815.2 Candidatus Parabeggiatoa communis | reverse complement strand
GCCTTAATCAGCGGAGCCGTACTTTTCACAATTTCCTTCGTTTTTGCTGACAGTTCAGCTGCCATAATAATATTTACCTCTATTCAGTTATCAGTTATCAGTTATCAGTTATCAGTTATCAGTTATCAGTTATCAGTTATCCTGATTTTTTAAAAGGAATTGAGAATGAAAGAATTGGGATGATTAAAAGCCACGGAATGACACTGTCAATGCACGGAATATTGAAGTGTCTTGAAGTGTTTTTCCGTGGCAAAATATATCGAATAAAATCACACAAGTCATTGATTTTTAAGACAACCACGGGTTTGTAGGGACTACCTTATTTTCGTTATAATCAGAAAATCATGCTGTTTCGACAGGCCGCTTAAATCGGGTTGCGCTGCAGTTAGGGCAAACGGGAATGTAATCCGGTTGATGGAAATGTATGGGTTTATTACATTGTTCGCAATACAAGGTGCCCAGTGCTGTCATTTCGCCGCTATGCCATTCCGTCGCTTGACGGGCAGATTCGGCTAGATTGTCTAACTCTTGGCGAGTTTGATCAACCATTAAGCTAAACATTTCTAGCAAACGTTCTTCAATGATTTCTAAATCAAAACGTATCCAATCCGCTAAGGCTTGTTCGGTGGTGATGATAAATTCAGCGGCATCTTGCAAATCGCGCCGTAAATAGTCACCAATGCGTTCGGCCTCTTCGCGGCTGAGTTCTTCAAGTTCAACGGCTTTTTCAATAGCGGCCTCAATATGTTGAGGCAATGTTTTGGTAGTCGAGCCTTTCTGTGTTTTTTCAACCCGCGTCATCATTTTTTGATAGGCGGGAATTAATTTCTCTTTGGGTTTTTTGTCGTTGCTCATGTCTTTTCCTTTTTGGGGAGTTCAGGGAACACGGAGTTGAGGCCGTTTTGATATTGTTTTCCCCAAATAAAACCTGGGGCTATGATCTCGCTACGTTCGGAACGTCGTTTCACATTCAACCCCTTGGGGGGGCGCATTCCCAAAAAAAGGGTCATTTTTGGCTATCGCAAAATAAATTTTGCACTCCAAGAAGGCCGCAAAATAAATTTTGCACTCCAAGAAGGCCGCAAAATAAATTTTGCACTCCAAGAAGGGCGCAAAATAAATTTTGCACTCCAAGAAGGGCGCAAAATAACAGAAACGAAAAGTGAGCCTTCAAAATTTATCTGATGGGAATGCGCCCCCTTGGGGGTTGACATAAGAATAATAATTGATTTTTGAGTATTACGCAAAGGCGCGAAGCCACCCAAGCTTGACAATCTCTATAAGAATCATATATTTAGTCTGAATTGTCTAATCCGCGTTTTATCCTATCACTCTTCAACAATTCAAAATGGGCTGTTTATGAAAAGCAGTAAATTGATTTTGTTGGCTACAATAGCCTGTTTAGTTGTCCTCTTTTTTTATTATGATTTACAAACGTATCTCAGCCTTGAATATTTTCAGGCGCAACGAGAGGCGATTGTTCAGTTTTATGAGGCGCATGTTTGGCAAACAATTGCGATTTATTTTGCCATTTATGTTCTCGTTACTGGCTTATCGTTGCCAGGGGCTACCTTACTCACTTTAGCCGCTGGGGCTATCTTTGGTTTGTTAGTGGGCATTATTATTGTCTCATTTGCGAGCACCATTGGTGCCACTTTGGCATTTTTATTGGCCCGATATTTGTTTAAAGAGACGGTTCAAAATCGCTTTAAACAACAATTAGGCCCGATTAATCGCGGTATCGAAAAGGATGGGGTTTTCTATCTTTTTGCTTTACGCTTGGTGCCTGCTTTTCCTTTTTTCGCTATTAATTTAGCGATGGCCTTAACCTCGATTAAAACAGGGACATTTTTTTGGGTAAGTCAAGTGGGTATGTTGGCCGGTACGCTGGTTTATATCAATGCTGGCAAGGAAATCGGTAACCTAGAATCGCTCAGCGGCATTTTATCACCTGCCTTGTTATTTTCCTTCGCGTTACTCGGCTTGTTTCCTTTCATCGCTAAAAAAATATTGGATTATGCCAAAGTGCGTAAAATCATGGGGCGTTATCCCAAACCGAAGCACTTCGATACTAATCTTGTTGTGATCGGTGCTGGTTCTGCTGGTTTAGTCAGTGCTTATATTGCGGCGGCGGTGAAAGCCAAAGTGACGTTGATTGAAAAACACAAAATGGGGGGCGATTGTTTAAATACGGGCTGTGTACCGAGTAAAGCGATTTTGCGTTCGGCTAAAATCCTGTCTTATATTAAGCGCGCGAAGGAATATGGTTTTAAAAGTGCCCATGTCGAATTTGATTTCGCTGATATCATGGCTCGTGTTCACCGGGTTATCAAAACCGTTGAACCTCATGATTCGGTAGAACGTTATACTCAACTCGGTGTTGACTGTATTCAAGGTGAAGCGACGATTATTTCTCCTTACCATCTGCGCGTTAATGATCAAGAAATCAGTACCCGTAATATCATCATCGCCAGTGGTGGACGGCCTTTTGTGCCGGCTTTGCCAGGCCTAGAAGAGGTGGGCTATTACACTTCTGACACGATTTGGACATTGAGTATTTTGCCGAAACGTTTAGTGGTGCTGGGTGGTGGGCCGATTGGTTGTGAACTTGCTCAAGCTTTTGCCCGATTTGGTGCTGATGTGTTTCAAATACAACGGGCCTCTCATATTTTGGTACGTGAAGATGCTGATGTGATTGATGTTGTTCAAACGCAATTTGCTAAAGAAGGCATTCATGTCTTAACGAATCACAAGGCGGTACGTGTCGAAAAAGAGGTAGGGGAAAAACGGTTGATTTGTGAACATGACGGCCAAGAAGTCATTGTTCCTTTTGATGATATCTTAGTGGCTGTTGGGCGTGTGGCGAATACCAAAGGTTTTGGTTTAGAAGAATTGGGTATTGCGATTAGCTCACGGGGTACGATAGAAGTGGATGACTATTTGCGTACCACTATGCCGAATATTTATGCTTGTGGCGATGTTGCTGGCCCTTATCAATTTACCCACACGGCAGCGCATCAAGCTTGGTATGCCAGTGTCAACGCGCTATTTGGTACCTTTAAGAAATTTAAAGCGGATTATTCAGTCATCCCTTGGACAACGTTTACTGATCCCGAAGTCGCACGAGTAGGGCTGAATGAACAAGATGCTCAAAAAGAAGGTATTGCTTATGAAGTCACGCGATATGGGATTGATGATCTTGATCGCGCCATCGCTGATCAAGAGGCGCACGGTTTTATCAAAGTGTTGACGCAACCGGGCAAAGACAAAATCCTGGGTGTCACTATCGTGGGCCACCATGCTGGCGATTTAATCAGCGAATACATTCAAGCGATGAAATGGGGATTAGGGCTCAATAAGATTTTAAGCACGATCCACATTTACCCGACTTTGGCAGAAGCCAATAAGTATGCCGCTGGTAACTGGAAAAAAGCCCATGCGCCTGAGACGGTGCTAAAATGGGTGAAACGCTTTCAGGGTTGGCGACGGGGTTAATTTTATTATAAGTTTCCGCACAAATTATAGTTTTGTCTAGGTTGGAGTACAAACTTTAGTTTGCAAATTGCAATTCAATTCAAACTAAAGTTGATCTCGCTTCGCTCGGAACATAGTGTGAACTCCAATTTAAGGATAACCTAACATCAAGTCTCTGCAAACAATGAACAAATCTGAAATCTTTCAACCTGAAATCAAGATAACAAAAGTCTCTGCCGAAAACTTTAGAGGCTTTGAAAATTTTGAACTTGAATTTCAACCCGATTTAACCGTCTTGATCGGAGAAAATGGTGCTGGAAAAACGACGTTATTAGATTGCATTGCTAACCTATTAATGGTTTTTGAAAGAAAAATACGAAGTAAACGCATTGATTTAAAAAACATTTTTAATCCTCTGGATATCAGAAATGGGCAATTTGATTTATCCTCTCAAATAGAGATGGCTTTAAATGATGATATCAAACTTGATTGGCAGTTGTTAGTTACGAAAGATTCTTATCAAAAACCACTGCGTCGTTATAATCATTTTAAGGGCTTTGACAAACTGGTAACGACGCTCAATGAGAAACTGCGTAGCAAACAAGCTGTTAATATTCCATTAGTGGTTTATTATCCGACGAGTAATGCACCGATTGATTTTATTGATTTTAAAAATGGGACTGAAAATTTGTCTGTGGATGTTTTTAATGCCTATCATGAAGCACTGAATCATAAAAAATCCTTTAATTTCATTCTCTTTTTCAATTGGTATGGATGGCAAGAACGTATTGAAAGACAAACGGGGCAAAATAAAATCCTTGATGTGGTGCATAATGCCATTTATCAGCTATTGAGTGATGACAATAACCCGTTTAATCAATTATCTATTAATTGGCTAAACGATCCTAATGGTGAAATGATTATTCATAAGAATGAAATACCTTTAAATATCAATCAATTGTCATCTGGAGAAAAAACGCTTTTGGCATTAGTGGCTGATCTTGCACGTCGTTTAGCTATTGCCAACCCTCATAGAGATAACCCGTTAATGGGTAATGGGGTGGTATTACTTGATGAAATTGATTTGCATTTACATCCGCGTTGGCAGAGAAGCGTCATTCCTCAGTTACAAAAAACGTTTCCGAATTGTCAATTTATTATCACCAGCCATTCTGCATTGGTACTCAGTCAGATTAAACCCGAAAATGTCATTATTTTAAAAGATTTCAAGGTGTTGCAAAATACTCAACATACTTTGGGTAGAGATACTAACTCCATTTTGTCTGATATCATGGGTACACCAGATCGTCCAATAGATATGCAGCAACGAATTGATGACTGTCTGAACCTAATTGATGAGGGTGATTTTAAGGGAGCGAAACAATTATTAACAGCGTTATCAAAAATTGTCGGGCCAAACGATCCTGATATTGTTTATGGCAATTCATTGGTTAACTTTATGGACGATGAATGATGACACTGAAAGTACAACGGATTTACGAAACGAAGTTCAGCGAAGCTAAATAAACGGATTGAGGCTAAGACGCTATAAGAATACTTAGCCTCTTTGCGCCTTTGCGCCTTTGCGTGAGAATGGTTTTAGATCGATCCTTCCCTATCTATATCAGCATTTACTAGCCGGTAATTGAATAATGAAAACAGTGACGATTGTCTATTGGCAAGAAAATGATGGGATGTGGTTAGGCTATCTACAAAATTATCCTGATTATTGGACTCAAGGAGAAACATTAGAAGAGTTAAAGGGTAATTTAAAAGATATACTCTTCGAGATCAAGAATGGATTAATTTTGATGAACACGGGATATAAATAACTTGAATCAATAAAATCAGTGTTCTATCTTATCAAACCAAATCATACTATTAACTCAAATGGCACAAACCACTTTTTCAAGCGTTAAAACAATTGATGTTGTTCCAGAATATCTGGTTTATGAAATAATTGAGCATAAACCATTTTTTTATAATGGGTATAAAACCCTGAGCCAAGGGGGAAAAACATTAGAGGCAATTATGGGCTGTAGCGGTTTACAAGCGATGATTATTTCGGCGATCCTAAGATTTTTGTATCAAAATCTGTCAGAAGCGGATTATGAAATCGTGACAAATGAAGCGGGATTACATCTTGATAAAGGTAATAATTTGGCTACCAATATCGGTATTTATGATGTCAATGTGTTGACTTCTGAACAGATTACCGATAACTATTTGGCAGTGGCTCCGAAAATTGTGATTGAGGTGGATACGAAAGCGGATACGTCAAATTTTGCTGAGGCTATGGATTATTATCATCTCAAAACTCAAAAATTGTTGGATTTTGGGGTGGAAAAAGTAATTTGGATTACGTCTAAAAGTCAAAAAGTGATGGTGGCGACTGCTGATAGTGATTGGCGAATATTTGGCTGGCATAAAGAGATTGAAGTCGTGGAGGGGATGCGATTTTCAATGACTCGCTTATTGAAACAACGGGGTGTGGTTATTCAATCTTAAAGGGGCAATTACAAAGGAAGGGCAAGGGATTGATAGCAGCAAAATAAATTTTTAACGAAAATCGGGCCGTTGCAAAATAAATTTTGCACTCCAATAGATGCAAAATAAATTTTGCACTCCACTATTTAAAAATGAAGGTTCTCAAAACGATGCAAAACACTGATTTTAGTTTAGAAATTCCACAGGGTACCCCGCGTTATTTAACGATTGGTTGGTTAGGGCTGGCATTG
>JAYQWI020001550.1:0-3132 GCA_035871815.2 Candidatus Parabeggiatoa communis | reverse complement strand
TTAAGACGTTGAGACGTTCTTGAGTAAATGTGCCGGCCGTCAAGTTATTCTCTAAATAAAGAATGGCCCGCAATTGTTGTTGATAAACAATCGGAAAACATAACACCGACTGAGTTTGATGCGTTTTAATATAGGGATTCTTTGTATAAAGTCCTTCCCGTCTCGCATCGGCTAACAGGACATTTTCCTGAGTGTGAGCGACATAGCTGATAATCGCTTCTGGCAAATTATTTTCAACTGGCAGGGAGCGCAAGAGGGTGACTTTCTTTTTGTTTAAAGCACCTTCGGCTTCAATCACCCACTGTTCATTTTGTGGTAACAGTAAAAAACCTCGTTCTGCCCCAGCATTTTCAATGACAATGTGCATCATTTTTTCTAACAGTTTGCTTAGGACAATTTCACCAGCCAATGTTTGGGAAGCTTTGGTGACACTCTCCAAATCTAACATCATTGAGGTTGTCAATTGAATTGTCGCAGAATCAGTAAGTGTTGCTTTCTTTGTGATAGTAAAATCAAACCTTTTTGCGCTTTGGGTGGATAATAGCTGCGGATATCTTTCTTCTAAGTCTTTAACCTTAGCTATCGCACCCCATTGTTGATAGGCATAATATGCCTGGGACATGTAGGTTTTTGCACTTGTTTCTATGTGCCTTTCCAAATAAAACTTGGCAACAATTTCATTGCATAACGCTTCGTTTTGCGTAAAACCATTGTCTCTTGCTGACAACATGGCTTTTTCATACAACTTCATGATTTCTAAATCATTGCCACCGTTTACCCTTCTATTTTCTGCTTCAATTAACAAAAACTTGTGTTCAAAGTTATCTGCACAACAATTGTTAGCCCATGTACTCAGTTTATCCAAACTTTCATCTATTTGTGCCTGATACTTCGGCTTTTCTTGGTTATCAAGCGTAGGAAGTAGGGCTGCTATAACTAAAGCTTGTTGGAAAAAAAACTCTGGATAGGCGGTTGAGCCGAAAACACCATTCAAATGTCTTTGGGCATTTTCCATCTGTAAAACGGCTTCTTTAATATCCCCTAAGAGGTAATGAGCAAAACCCATATAGGCATAATACGGACACAATATTGTACTCATCTCGTTTTTCTCAGCGATAACGAGCATTTGCTTTAGAGGCATTTCTTGTCCAAACACTTTTAAAATGGTTTCTTCGTCTTGAAGAAGATTAATCACATAAGCCATTCCTAAAGAAAAATAGGCCGCAAATTGATGATTAATTTTTTCTACCAAGGGCAAATAGAGTTTTATTTTTTCCTTGATCTCACTTAAATCTTTGCCTTGTGCAAAAAGATTGTTCAGGTAACCATACACATTGTAACCGGCAAATTCATATTCCCCTGATTCTATGCCCGCTTGATAGCCTTTGATATGAATATCTGCGGCTTGGCAAAGGGGACGACACCAAGGATTTATCCAACTACCAAGTAATAAAGATGTTTTGCAAATATACGCGCTTGAGTTATAGCGTTCAGCAATTTTTATCGATATAACTCCAAATTTGTAACTCGATACATAATCTCCATAAATATCACCAATAAGAAACCCATAATTCGTATACATTTTTGAGATTTCTGCGACTAATCCATGATGCTGAGCAGAAATATTGATCGCTCTGCTCACTAAGTAAATGTACGTTGATAAATCACCAATAATATAAACGGGTGGTTCTAAAACAACCATTAACTTGATGATCATAATCGAATTGGCATCACTTAAATCTTGCCAATTAAGAATAGAAGTTGGTTTTATACCATGCAGGCTTTCTCGCGCTTTTTTCATTTCTTCCAATGAAACTCGCTCTTTTTCAGCATCATTGGGTAAGATTATTCCAAACAAAGATAATGCTGTTCTTCCTGTTTCAATGGCTTTATTAAGATCGCCTTTTACGCAGTGCATAGTGATTAAAAGATAATACGCATCAACTTTATCAGAGACCTCTTTTGCTTGTTTAACGACTTCCTTAATCAACTTTTCAGCTTCTTCATAATGTGCATTGACAAACTCTGCTTCAGCACGTTCTTTGTAAAGCTTCAACGTTAATAGGTATTCACTTTGCCAAGGATTTTCTGGCAACAAGGACATTGCTTTTTTCACATATTCTAAGGCAGGTTGAGAAGCTGTTGATTGTCTCGCTTTTTGAGAAGCTTTTAGATTAATTTCCGCTAAGGCCAATTTGTCTTTGCGTTCCTCTATTAAATCTATACCTTTATTAAACTGGTTGGCGATGTTAAAGAGGTTTTCCTCCCTCTCATTTTCTGACACATTAAACAGCAACAGTCTCCCAATTTTGAGATGAACCGCTTTCTTTTGAACGTCATCAATCAGTGCGTAAGCGGCTTGCTGTACCCTATCATGCGAAAATTGGAAATTGGCCTTTTCACCGATTTCACACCGTTTATAGTTCTCATCCAAAGGCTGAATTAAATCCTCTCTAACGCTATTCCACAATACGGCTAACGTTTCTGTTTTTTCTTGTTCATAAATTATTGCAAGCATAGACAAATCAAATTGATTACCGATACAAGCAGCCAATTGTAAGAGTGCCGAGGTTTTTTTCGGCAATTTGTCAATCTTGTTGGCCATCAATTCAAGCACGTTAGCGGTGAGATTTTGGGCGGCTATTCTCTCAACATTCCACTGCCATTTTAGTTGTTCAAAATCAAAACGCAATAACGCCTTGTCATACAAGGTTTGTAAAAATTGATGGGTGAAAAAGGCATTGCCTTGTGTTTTCTGGTAAATCAAGTCGGTGAGTGGTTGAGTCAATGCGCTTTCACAGTTGAGGCTGTCTTGCAATAAATGGTTGACATCCTCTTGCTGCAAGTTTGCCAAGAAAATGGTATTGATACTGACATTGGCTTTTTCCAGTTCAGAAGCCGCCATCATAAATGGGTGGGTACTATCGACTTCATTATCACGATAAGCTCCAATAATTAACAGGTGCCTAATTTCATCATCAAGCATAATGCTTTTCAATAAACCCAATGAGGCAGAATCCACCCATTGTAAATCGTCAATAAACAGAATGAAGGGATGTTCTTTATCAGATAACACCTTGACAAAGTTCAATAAAAAAATCTGGAAACGGTTTTGGGCCTCAGTAGGCCCCA
>JAYQWI020001549.1:0-1858 GCA_035871815.2 Candidatus Parabeggiatoa communis | reverse complement strand
ACCAATATTCTTCTCCTAACAATTGTGTAATCTGCTCACGCTGTTCATCAGTGGCATAATCCTTTAACTGCGTTTGTCCTAGTAATACTGGCTTGTTTATTACCGGACTGAGCTTTTTTAGGTTGGGCTGTCTGTCCGGTTTGTGGTACATTTCTAAATACTTGTCAATAACCTTTTCTAAAATGTTTTTGGCATCAGTATTTTTTTCCTCTATTTCCAACATTTTGGCAGCCCACCACACGGCACTGTTCTCTGAAGGTGTGCTTAATCGTACCTTTTCGATTGCATTCTCTGCATTTTTTTCTAACGACTCTAACAGTTTACGCAGTTTGTCTTCGTCAATTGGGTTAGAGGGTGGAATAACAGGTTTAGGCCCAACAATTGTTTTGATTGCCACTTCCATTTTAGTCGCAACAATTTCTTGGATTGCCACTACCATGGTTTGAGAGTAATATTCATTAATATTACTCGCTAGGTTTTCAGCGTCATCGTACCTACCTTCCACTAATGCACTCTCAGCTTTCTCTTTCTCCTTGTCAATTTCTTTATCGTGAGCTCGATTAAACTCCACCAAACTCCAAACAATAAGTACGAGAACCATAACGATGATTAATAAATTAAACAGATTAAAATTATCAATCATCTTCTTCTGATCATTGTGTTCATCAATGACTCTTTTCTCGCCCTTGTCAATATTATTCTGTGGTTCTTGCTCAAACCGCGAAGGAATATTAGGATTAGGAGGACTTTCAGGCCTAATATGCCCTTTGATTGCCAAATCCTCTTCCTCAGATAGCCGCCCTGCTTGACGCAAGTCTGCAAGATGAGAAAGTAACTCATCAGAACACGCAGGCATTTGAGCCAACCCCTGTTTAAGTCGTTGAATCAACTTTTTGTGTTCTAATCTCTTGCCAAGGAATGCCTCAAGTGCAGATTTTAAGTCGTCTATAACTGTTTGCAAGTACACACTTTCAATAAAATCCACTGTAAATGTGTCGCCATTCACTTGTGCAGATTTTTCCATTTCATTTTTAACACTTTCGGCCTTTTCTTGCCCGCCAAAAACCGTGTCATCGTATGAATGTTGTGACACTACAAAATTGTGGTTAGGCGCATTTTCATTCAAAAGAGCAATGCAAATGGCTTTTATTTTTTCGGGAATCAACAAAATTTGACTGTCATCTTTATCAAAACCACGTAGTAATTTTCCCAAAGTGACCTTAACCATTTTTTCTTGACAATCGGTATCACTATTTGGATACAAATAAAACCAATAGTTCAATGCCCTTATTGTCAAAGGGGTCAACACATTATTAGTAATGGTAAAATCGGATTTATAAATTATTACCGTAATTGTCATTTCAACAAAGCCTTATAGGTTTTTTGAAAACTCTCTTTATAGACTTCTAACCCACCCAAGTCGTTTAATAAGTTTTGGTAATCAGCGTCGGCATATCCCAACAAATTCTTTTGATAGATATGCAAAGGAATAATATTGCGTGGGCTTATGGGATGTCTGCTGCCTGGTTCACTGGGTAGCGCGTCTACAAAGATATCTAATAGATTGAGAAAAAAACTATGTACATCAGTTGTCGTATTTGATGAATTAAGAACCGCTCTGTATGCCTCCCTGAGTTGTTTTACCAAATCATTGAATTCAATACTTTGGCTTCTTCTGTCAAGCGCAATTAACTTTTTTAAGGGCATAATGGTCTCAATCTCACCCTCACTATTTATCCACCGAACGAGTTTGTTAAAGATGCTTTCATTAACCTGCCCTAAAAAGACGGGGCTGAAAACATGCACGAAAGGGCTACTTTCAAGCATGTTGTTTGTGAGGTTTCCCAGTTCCATCTGG
>JAYQWI020001548.1:0-2697 GCA_035871815.2 Candidatus Parabeggiatoa communis | reverse complement strand
GTTGTCAATCAGCCTGTGGCACAACCGATGTTTTTTAGCCAGGCACAATATGCGTTTTTGGCTATGGCAGTGTTAGCGTTGCTGATTGCGTTAGGGCAATCAAGATATAGTCTGCGTCAATCTCTGTCCGTGACACCTGTTCCAAAAACCCAAGCTCCGCGTATGACAGAAGCGGTTTTTAAAAAACGTTTAGCAGCGGCTTACGAATTGGTGGAGATAAAGGGATTGATTCAAGACTATGCCCATTTATCTTGGCAAAGCCCTGAAAATGCGTCATTACAAGCGATTGCAGAACATCTGGCTGTGCAGTATGTGGGGAGTAAAGCAGCGGTCAATTTATTGCAAGAATTAAACGCGGCTTGCTATGGAAAACAGGCCTTTGATTTGGCGGATTGGAAGAATCGTTGTGTGTTGTTATTAACCCGTTTTAAAGAAAAGAAAATCTTAAAACAAAAGGATCAGGTAGTCTTTGGGCCTTTGAATCCGGCTTAATTAGTAGAGACGCACGGCCGTGCGTCTCTACTTGGCACATTTGCGCCTTTGCGCCTTTGCGTGATATTGGTTTTAGATCGAACCCTTCTTTGAAAATAATTATCTGAATAAGTTAGTCACCACCACCTGACTTGGCTACTATTGGCTACTGTTAGCTACTGTTGGCTACTCATCCCTTGTACTAAAGCTAGTGCAGGAAAGCGGAAATATCCAGACCACACAGCCACACAGCCAACAGCTAAAGCAGTTGTCTAAAAGCTCAAGTCACCTAAAGGTGACTAACATTCTAGTTTGGTTCAGCTTACTAGATTTTCTGAGAGCGGATTTTCTGTAAGTAATCCTTCTGCTTGGGCTGCTTGCAATTGCTCAGTATCTGCTGTTACAAAAATAAGTGGGGATAAGTTATTTTGTAATAGAATCTGATTGTAATGTAAAGCACAGGCTATATGTACGGCATCATAGCCACGTCATTTTTGTCTGCCCGTTAATTTAACAGCTTCATCTATACATTGGAGGTCAACGGGAATCAAGAAATACTGTTGTTGACAGTCTTGTTTGAATTGCGTTGTCATTTTTTGATAGTCTGCCTGGGTAATTAATTGGCCACGCCGTTTGGCGGCAAAAGCGGCGGCAACCTCTACTCGACTGATTTCACTGGTTACAATGATTCTATTTGCATCAGAACAGCGTTTCTGTACAAAAATTGACCCCATTTCGCTCAAATAACGTTTAACCAAAGCACTACTATCAAAATAATCCACTTGAGTTAAATTTGATTCCATACGCGGCTTTTCCTTTCTTCAATAATCATCTCACTGGCTGATTGGCCACTGGCATGAATCGGTTGCCATTTTTTGACGGTAGGTTTAGCTAAATATTGTGCAATATCTTTTGCTTGAGGCCCAATGGCCCCAGATCGACGTAAAACGCTGATGGTTTGCTCTTGGTTTGATAAAGCCGTTGAGTGAAGGGGTTCGCTTTGTTTAAGGTTTTCCCTTTTAATCAAACGAAGCGCCAATTCCAAAAGGCGAGGTAATTCATTTTCGTAAAAACGTAATTGTTGTGCGAGTTCGGTTGTCACTTGTATTTGGATGGTTTCCATATTTAGTGTTTTCCAATAATAAATTGAATTTGATGCTTTAACAAATCAAAGAGAAATTTCGTTAAAAGACCAAAACGAAACTAACCTTAATTTTGATTAAATAAGTGCGAAAACCGGTATAAGATTTAAAACAGCTAAAACTATGATTAATTGGATATTTTGGTGGCTTCCAAACAATTATTAACATATATTATCATGATATTAATGGTGGGCAAACAACATTTGTCCACCCTACTCAGCTAACATGTCAAGTGGAAAAACGGGGTTAGATTTGTAATGGGGAAAAGTTTAAATCGGAGATAGCTTTGTTGGCGTTGATTCATAACGAAAAACGACCGTGCTATGAGTTCATGTTGGGTTTAATTTCATGATACTCACAACATGATAAGTTTGTTTAATTTAGTTATAAATGAGTCGATTATAGTAAATCGTGAGTTGTTGTTCAGCTTACACATACATAAGCCTTGATGTATTGCTAATTGATAGATAGCTCACCCGTGCTAAGATATTATATTACGTGCCATGCTTGTTAAAACAAGCCATTTTGCATCATTTTGGATTATTGACTAAATATGATGAAATTGTATCAAAAACTTCATAAAATTTGTGCATTGGGCGCTTATAATCTTTATTCTCGCTCAGATAAAGAAAAAATTGACCTGAATCATCCTTTTTGACTTCAAGTATGAACTTTTTAACATGAGGCATAAACTCTTTTGAATATATTATAAGGCTGATGGGGTCTGGATATTTCCGCTTTCTTGCACTAGTCAGAGAGTAAAAACTCAAAAATTTTTTTGAGCAATACGGTCTATTTTGTATAAATGTCATATTAATCAATAAGTTATAATTTTAGCACACTGAATTTTTTTAGTTCAAAATGATTGAGTGATTAGAAATTAGAAATAATGGATTATCAATAAATCGAAAACGAATAAAAACAAAATCAATTTGGAACGAAAATCTCATTGTAAAATCAATTTGGAACGACAATTACCGCAAAATACCGTTTGATCCAAAGCTTTCAAGTGATATGCTGTGGCACTCTGAGAACGTGTTGAAAAACGTTGAGGCAAACTCACAGGTGGTTAGATGTTGATATG
>JAYQWI020001547.1:0-3417 GCA_035871815.2 Candidatus Parabeggiatoa communis | reverse complement strand
TGTACCCTCATCTTTATGTATTTTGACAGGGTGTCCTTGACGATATGCTTGATAATACTTGCCTCGCTCACCTTGTTTGTCGGAGAAATCGTATTCAGGTAAAATATCGTTAATTTCTTCAGTCTTCATAGTATTTTCTCTCTGCGGTAGTCGCTTTACGGCTACAGTAAAAGAGGTCAGTACCCTTTTTAGCTAAAAAAGTTGACGTAGCCAACTTGGCTACGATATAACGTGGAAAAAAAGGGGCCTGGCTCGAATTAATTTTGAAAAAAGAGTTCTGGCTGAAATAAAAGGGACTAATCTCGAATTTTTGTGCAAATTGTAATATCTACAAAATAATTCGGTAATAATTAATTGGGGTCAAATTAATTGGGGTCAGAGTAAAATTAACAGCAAGCGTAGGATGTGTAGAGCTTTGCTACACCCATCAAAAAAACTTATCAATAATACAATCTCTTCACCAAATTTTGCTCACCAGATTATAATTCATAACTAATTTATTTTTCAAAAAATGGGGTGTTATATGAGAAAACACACCTTAGGGTGGAATACGAATTTGGCACTATGTTCATAATTTTTAAGGATAAAATAGAAATCCCTATATTCACCCGAAGGTGTCTTTTGTCAAATAACACCCCAAATATAAAATACATCGTATCAAGTATCTGATTTCATTAACTTTAATTTATTAATAAAAAAAACACTTATAAAACGGTTATCAATTAGTGAAGGTATTTTTCATAATAATGGTTTTTATCAAAAAGTCAACAAGTTTTAGAATTTCGGATGGCAATACAACCATTCTTTTGGAAAATCATAAAACTATCCCACTATTCGTTTTTTGCTCAAATGATATTTTTCTTTATTTTTAATTCGCAATTAAATTCCAATTTCCAATTAGAAATAGATTCGTAAAACTGAAATTCTAGCTGTCTGGGCGAACCAGCGTGTTCGCCATCCTTAAGTTCGCTGACCCTACAAATCAGTAGGGAATACCAACACCTCAGTACAATCCGTTCAATCCCATGAGCTAAAGTACTTACGAGACATTAAATCACTCAAATTTTTGAACACCTGAAAAGTGAATTTAATTTGACGGCGTGTATGGTAAATAGTTTGTTATGTGTACACAAGATACAAAAGTGTTAAATCAATCCATTTATTTTGCAGTTGTTATCAATTATCAGTAATCAATGATTATCGGAGAGATCGATCTAAAACCAATTTCACGCAAAGGCGCGAAGGCGCGAAGCGGCTAAATAGAACGCTGATTTACTCAAAACAACTTCCCAATCAACACCCTAGATTATATCCTATTGATCAGTGTTCATTAATCAAAGCGTATGATTTCATTATTCTCCTCTTGCGGTATGCGCCGTTTGCGGAGATTTAAAAAATCGATTTCGCCGGGCATGAAATCCCGATAAGCGCGCCCTTTTCCGCCGTGCCAAGAGATATAGAGCATGCCCAATAATTCGTCATTGTCTAAATCTTGTTGGAGTTGGGCACCCAATTCCCAGCGGGTTTGATTTTGCTGCCAAATAGCCCAATTCAAATCCAATAACAAAAAATGACGGTTCACACTTTTGCGCCGATCATCATCTGCCCAGTAATGGGTTAAACGATAACCCAGATCAAGTTGGCCGTCTCCAAGCATTTGTTTCCATTGTGCTTTTAGACTAAAGTAGTCTGGTTCAAGTAAGTTTTCATTACTTGTGATGGCCGCTCGCCCTATCCATAAGGTATCTAACCAAGGGCGATGCCTGATTTGATCGGCGAGTGTGATCCCATAACGATGATCCGCTTTATAATTGCTGTAAACATCATTGTCTAATCGTGCGGCATACTCTTCGGGGGATTCGTCGCGACTCAGTACCCGTCCAAATAGGCTTGCACTGGGTATATTCACGGTTTTGTCACTCAGTAACTCACGATGAGAGACGCTGCCTTTCAAAAAGCCATGCCATTCTATATCCTGATCTTGCACTTGCTGCATGTAGCCTGATCCTGCTAGTTGGAAGGTTAAATTATGTTCTTCTGAGCGATAACGGAGACGTTTTCTCGCGCCTAAGGTGATATCGAGATGTTCATTAAAACGGATAAGGCCTTCTGTTTTATGATGGCGACGGTTGATGTTATCAAAATAACGATGGGTGGCGCGTAATTCTATAAAATCTTGAAAACCACTTTCATCTTCTTCGACATTCCGCCGTCTTTGCGCTAATCCGGTAAAACTCCAAGTGCCCTCTTCTTGCTCTCCGAGTGGAAAAGCATCTTTGATATCAAGACGTGAAATCGGTGCCAATTTATGAATCTGTACGAGAGGTGCAGGCATGACTTCCGGTTCGGTACTGAAATAACGCAGTTGTACGTCTGGTGTTTGCTCAGTGACGGGGGCCATTTCGTGTAAACGCAGCAATGCAGAAGTTTGTCCTTTTCGAGGCCCTAAAGTGAGTGTGTGCCACCCGGCTTTAAGGGCTTGATAACGTGATTCAATGAGACTCGAATCGGGAATCCATTCATCAATTCGTAACCAAGTGGGCCCTAATACACTCGCTATCACGGGTTCCTCTTGTGTGGCAATATGATAGCTGCGTTCATATTCCAGAATCAATGGGATACTCTCATGTTGATTGGCCGTTTGCCACCTGTCATTAAGGGATGTTGGAGGTGATTTCAGTTCCTTCACTTGTAAGCGCAAAAATTGGTTTGCCAGCGGTTTATCAATGGCGACATAAAGAATATGTTCACCTTCTGGTACCGCTAATTGTACGGTTTGATTCCGTTGTTCAGGTGTCAGTCGTAGACGTTGGTGTGGTTGTTCATCTAACCAATACACGACGTTCATGGGCACGGGGCGAAAATAGGTGACATCATCCATACTGAGTCGTAATTCGAGATGGGTTTCTGCCAGATTGAATAAAGATAAACCCATTTGGCGATGCCCTGTGATCACTTGTTCATCCTCACTGACCGGTTTTAACAAGGTTTTACGGATGCGTTGACTGGGGCTTTCTGGTTGCCAACCTTTGATTTTAATCAAATGAAAGCCAGCACTACTTTCTATTGATTGTACGTTTTTCCAATGGTGGTTTGTGCGTAAAGCGGCCCATAAGGAACGTAATTTCGGCACTTTAGGATGCTGTTTAAATAACGCAGCCCCAGCAACGAGGGCTTTGGCTGCCAATGCGGGTGAGTGTTCTGATATCCAAAGCAATAATCTCATCCTTTTAATGATATCGATATCGCTTTCCTTTCCGGTAAGCGGTGGCAGGGCCTCTAAATCGCCTCTTGCTAGAGCGTTAGACAGTTGTTTTTGAGAAAAGGCTGGGGTATTCACAGGGAGAGCAAGTTGCCACTTCGCTTGCCAGCGATGTAGATGTTCTTGGATATCATAAGAGGTTCTGTTAACATATT
>JAYQWI020001546.1:0-3929 GCA_035871815.2 Candidatus Parabeggiatoa communis | reverse complement strand
AAAATAAATCCCAAAAGGCAATTCAAGCCGGTTTTTTTAATTTCTCTCATTCTCTGCGGCTCTGCGGCTCTGCGTGAGCCGACAGTTTGTTACAAATTATTTGTGTGCATAGAGTAGCCCTGCGGGATAATTTATTTTTTGGATATTCCTAACCCAATCAATTAGAATTGTCGTAACCAACAACGCAACCTTTTCCACCGCGATTTCAGGTAGAAATAAGAAAAGGGTAAGACAAAAAATATCAAAATCAAGAGGTTAAACCCAATCAGTAATAAATGCCCGATTTGGGTGATTTTTTGTGGATTATCGGTTAAGCCTTTCAATAAAAAAGCCACATCTTCCGGATTTTGCGTAATAAAAGCCACCACACCCGTAAAAGAAGCGATAACCGTTAACAGCAACAAGATGATTTGAATATTCGATTCATACTGTAAACGCCGCCCCTCGAAGTGTAATTGCCACCGAGTACGAATACCGTCTAAATAAGTCAGCGCATCTTGAATATAAGTCGCATGGTTCCGCAACTTACGGATATCCAAATCAAAGCCATCCAACAAAGGCGTTTCCGTCTCATTTTTCCATGCCAATTGCCACCCGTATTTTTTATCAGCAGGTGTCTCATCTAAATAAGCCCAAATTTGCTCGCTACGGTGCAAATGCCTTTCTAAATTCTCGCGATTGATTTCCAAAGTTTTACCCCCCGCATCAACTCGCGCCAAAACCTGTTTTGCTTCCGCATCCATTTGAGTCATATCGCGCAAATCCAACCCCAATTTTTTATTGCTGGCACATTCCAAACGGCTATCCGGTATTTGTTGATAAAATTCGTTTTTAAAATCAAGTCGTTGCCGTAGTTGATAGGCCGCCATGTCGAGACGTTCAAATTGCCATTTTTGCATCATCAAACGCGATAACACCCGCCACATCAAAGCCACTTTGCCACTACATAAAAACGTTTGCAATTGCACAGCCACCTCATCCGGTAAAACGCCATGCGCCAAACCATAAACCGCAAAAATCGGATTAGGATACATTTCACCCACTTGCATCTGGGCTAAACTAGGCCGTTGTGAAGCAGAAAGCTGAATTTGCCAATTGCTCCAATCACTCGCCGGATGATAGTCAGGCTCAAATGCCTCCAAAGTCACCGGCGTTTTGAGTACATCCATCAATTCACCAAAATCGTCTTGGATTTTAAACAATATTTTTTCATTCGGCGTTTTATCAGTCACCGCTTTATAAATCACAGAACCCTCAGTCGTATTGCATTGGATTTCGTGTGTCGCCACCGATTCATCCAGAATAAGCAATGCCACCCCCATAAACGCATCGGGTTTAAAAGCATCCTGATAACAAGCCAGAATTTGCCCCCAACCTTCTTGAAGATACCGTTCCCATTCATTCAATGGCGGTAAATCACCCGTTTTAGCAGACGGCGGCGCATAACGAAACAAGCGTTTATCTTTATCAATACGGATACTATGCAAATGCTCTTGAATAAATTGATGAGAAAAAGAGGCCGGCTCTCGCCAAGATTCATTCGCATCATCACATTTGACTTGAAATAGAAAATAAAACTCGTAATTCAGGTTAGGATGTGGTGTATTCATATTTTCTTATACTCAGTGCTGTGTGTGTTGAATATTGATATAAACGCAAAAGACGCAAAAGACGCAAAAGACGCTAAAGAGGCTCGATAAGATATCTTGCGCCTCTTGCGCCTCTTGCGCCTTTTGCGTTTTAAAAAAAGCCTTCAATCAACCCCCTAGATTCGCCCCTACACCCTTTTAACGGGTTTGTTTCCTTGCTCATTTTGATCAGGTTTGATGTCTGCTGGATCGGCGGATTGACTGAATCTTGATGAGGGAGGGGATTTGACAAACTGTTCCAAAACCTCATAACGGCCATCCTCTTCTCCCCATTGTTCACGGGCATTTTTCAGCAACGTTTTGTCATGGCTTTCTGTCAATAACGCTTGTAAGTCATTGATATAATTTTGAATGTCATCATGTAAACTCATTATTGATATCTCCTCTTTAGTTGTCATTTTGGTGGGTTAAAAAAATTTCTCTGTGGCACTCTGTGCCCCTCTGTGAACTCTGTGTTGAAAAAAAATCACACCTATTCCCCATCCCCAATCAACACAAACCCGGCCCAATAATAAGGAGAGTTATAACTACGGGTAATGGTTTGATCGGGAAAACGGGCTTGTATGGCTTCTACACTCATCTCACTTAACTGATGCTGGGCGTGTTTTAATGCGTTCACCAATGACAACCCGTCTTTGATATTGTGATAAAACTGTTCTATCAGTAAACGGGAGGCATTATCTTCAACGGGCCATTGCGTTGCCAACACATTATGGGCCCCGGCAAATAAGAAACTGGAACTCAGCCCCATGTATTCATCCGCGAGGCTGGGTTGAATCTGCGCGGTTTCGCAGGCACTCATCACGACTAAGCGGGGATTGTCCATACGGATACGGGTAAACAGTTCTTTGGCGCTGAGTAGCCCATCAGCTAAAGACAATCCGGCTTGACTTAAGTCTTGATCAAAACAGCCATGACAAGAAAAATGACTGTGTTGGCTGTGATTTAACACTTGGCGTACTGCGGATAAGTGAGCGGCTTGACGGCTGAGTAAGGTGTCAATTTGCCCGCGCAGTTCATAAACGGTTTGACTTTCTTGTTCGGCAGCGCTTAAATCTTGCGTTGGGTTGGCAATAATACACCCTTTCTGTTGTTTGGCGGTAGGCCGTTCAGCAATTAAACGGCCAATCTGCATAGCGGGTAAATACTGCACGGAATAACGCATGGCTAAAGGTTTTTCTTCAATCCGCACTAAATGAATCGGCAACAGATGCCAAGCGACATGGGGGATTAAAATGAGATGCTGGGGTTGAAATCGCGTGGTTAATTGCGTCAAAGGTTCGGCTAATTGTGTATTTAACCCCTCTTCAAGTTGAGCGACGGTTTTTCTGAGACGCGCCGCATTTTTCGCAATAGCATATTTTCTCATGTCATTTTGAAAGGTTTCGGCTTGCTCATAAACGGCTAGTAAAGACAACTCGATCTGCAAGGGTGTGGCAACGCCTTGTTGGGTGATAGGATAGAGGCGCAAAAAATCGGGCCCTTGTTCAAAGGCAATGACTAAAGTGTTTTCTGCAATCAGTGCCGTCACTTGCTCAAGGGTGAGGGCGCGTGGTTGTATGGCTTCACCAAAGGCAGCATCTTGTTTCGTAATGGCCCGCCGGACTTTATCCAATTGTTCTTCAATGTCTTGTTGTGCTTGCCAAAGTGCTTGAGTTTGTTCAGGGCCCTGTTCGAGATTGCGGGTGGTGGGGCTGAAAAAGCGCGTGCTCCCGTCGCCCGTGTCGGTTGCGGCGGCCGTTCCCAATTGATGAACCAGCAAGCGTAATTGTTCCCGCAGTTCACGGTATTGGGTGCGTAAGTGTTCATCAACCTGCGAGCCAGGCACAGCGCGTTCGCGCACCATTTGTTCCACTAATACCCGTGACTTGCTGCGTTCTAGGATAAGGTAAGCTTGTTCGGGTTGGTTGAGTTCCAAGGCTAATTCTGTTGCGAGTCGAAATAGCGGGAGATTTTGGGTTAGCATGAAATTGGTGGCGGCATCAGATAGCCGGTTTAACAATTCATCCAGCCAATCCAAACCGAGTTTAGCCAATTTGAAAGCTTGGGGTTTATCGGGTTGGGGCGGACGTTGGGGGTGGCGATGCCAATCGGCAATAATTCTTATTATATGAATCGCATCTGGAAATAATTGTCCTATTTTTTGTAAGTTTTCGAGGAGATTAAAGGCTTCCTGATAGTGGGTTTCGCTGGCGGGGAAATCTTTAATGTCTTTAAGGCAGTTGGCTAAATTCATGCGCGTTTTCGCCAATTCTGGAAGCAACTCAACGCGGCCTTGGG
>JAYQWI020001545.1:0-2977 GCA_035871815.2 Candidatus Parabeggiatoa communis | reverse complement strand
GCCAAACAAGCTTATGGCGATGTTCAGTTTACTTAAATTAATATAGAGGTGTCAGTTTTATGAATACGGCCCAACTGATTAATGATAATTTAACCAGATTATCGCCAACGCTTCAATCAGAAGTACTTGATTTTATTGAGTATCTACTGTTTAAAAACAAGCGTTTTTCAAAAGTGGAACAACCCAGTCAAGAATCACTTCTATCACTCAATTTAGCGATGCGTGGTATGGAAGATGAAAAAACGCCCCTTTATATGGTAGAAGATTTACGGGAGAAATTCTAGTGAAAAAATCGGGTCAAATTGTTTTATTTCGCTTTCCCCAAACGAATCTGATGCGAGGACAACTACGACAATAATATACCCACCAGAATAACGTCTAAGCTTAGGAACAAAATGGCATGTTATTTTTTTCAAAATTCCTAAAACGCTGTGTAAATCATTGATTATTGATAACTGTAATAATTGAAACAACATGACTCTATTTTTTAAAGGCAATCAAGCCAATCCCCTTATCCCTTTTATTTCAATTCTGTGCATCTGCTTAGGCTGTTTCAATACTTTACAAGCTGAACCCTTTTACGATGCAAAACAAGCTTTTCAATCGGGCCATTATGAACAAGCTATTAAACACTGGGAATCAGCACCTCTGCGAGATATAAACGAGCGTGTAGAAGCTTGGATCGGTATCGCGGCGGCTTACCGATATCTTGGATTGTATGATCAAGGCTTGCGAACCCTTAATATGGCATTACCCCAGGTGCGTCAAAATCCTGCCCATCACGCCTTAGTTCTGAATGAATTCAGTCAGTTGCATCAGTCTGCTAGGGAGATTGAACAAGCGATAGACACGGCTGAACAAGCTAAGAAGCTGGCACGCCAAAGCAATGACTCATTCGTATTAGCTCAAGTTTTACGTCAATGGGGAAATGTACTGGATGCAGAAGATGATTATGAAGAAGCTTTAGAGAGTTACACTGAAGCACTGGGTTTACTCACTTCTTCAAGCCTGATATCAAAACGGCCCGTTTCAAAACAGGCTGTTCAAGAATTGCAAGGAAAATTACTGATCAATCAAGCACAAACTCGTTTTTTGTTAGACTTAGATAGTGCCTATCAATATCCAGATAAAAGGAAGGCCTTTAAGGCCAGTATCACGGCATTGGATAACGCTTTAAGTGCGACGCGCAACTGGCCTGATGCGTATAGCGAAACGTTTGGGCTGATTGCATTAGCTCAATTAGCCCAAGAAATTCAAGCACAGTTTGATAAACCTTTTCTGAATAGTCAAGCTTATCAAGCCTTGAACCAAGCACTTAAGCTGGCAGAACGCATAGATAATGCCCAAGCTAAAACGTATGCTTACGGCCAAATGGGGCTGTTATATGAGCAAGCGGAGCGTTATCAGGATGCCTTAGTGCTAACGCGACGCGCCTTGTTTTGGGCCCAACAAATCAATGAACAACAGCTTTTGTATCGTTGGCAATCGCACACGGCGCGTATTTTCAAGGGCCTGGGCAATTATGATGAAGCGATAGTCGCCTTACGGGAAGCGGTGAACATTATCAACAACCAGTTTGTTCGTGAACAAATCGTCAAGATGGGCTACCATCTGAAAACGTTTCGTGAACAAGTGGCACCGGTTTATTTTGAGTTAGCTGATTTGTTGTTGCGACAGGCTGCTACAACTCGGACAGCATCTGAGCGTAATCAGAAGGTGCAAGAAGCGCGGGAAAGCATAGAAGGGTTTAAAACCGCCGAATTGCAAGATTATTTTCAGAGTGAATGTATTACTGTTCAAGCGGAATGTACCCCTTTAAAAGAGGCACTGGATGCCCACACAGCGATACTGTATCCCATAGTGCTTTCAGATCGACTGGAATTATTGATCACGCTACCGCAGGTCGATAACATCGTCCAAATCACGGTGCCTGTTAGTGAGGAAGAACTGCGTAGAGAGATTGCGTTTTTTTTGTCAGCACTGCGTAAACACCCTCTTTCTTATGCCGCACGCGCTGATAGGGATGAGGACGAAACGGAAGAAGTAGTCTGTGCGCCTTCATCGTGGCAGAATATTCCTTTAACCCGTCAAGAATCAGAACGTGCCCAAGTCTTTTTAAAACCGGCTAAAAAATTGTACACTTGGTTAATTCAACCCCTGAAAGACAAACTGACTGAGCATGACATCAACACCCTGATTCTCGTTTCAGAAGGCGTATTGCGTACCCTGCCTTTTTCAGCCCTGCATGATGGACAGCATTTTCTCATTCAGGATTACGCTTTAGCCACAGCACCGGGCTTGTGCCTAAGTGGTTTGAAAAAGCAACAATGGGATGTTGGTAATATATTAGTCAGCGGCCTTTCCGAAGCCGTACAAGGATTCTCTTCTTTACCGTGTGCCGAATATGAAAAAGATACTCTACAAAAGTTATATCATTTATATGACGACAATCATATTCCCTTGTTTAATGAAAGCTTTACCTACCCCAATATGCAAAAAAACATTCACGAAACCAGATATTCTATCGTGCATATTGCATCTCATGGTCAATTCAAATCCAATTTGGAAGACACGTTTTTGTTATCTTATGATGATAAATTAAGCCTAGATAAACTGGAAAAGTTGATACGACGTACAACCTTGCAACAAAAGCAGGTAGAATTACTCACCTTGAGTGCGTGTGAAACCGCGGTAGGTAATGATCGTGCCGCATTGGGATTAGCGGGTGTGGCATTGAAAGCGGGGGCTAAAAGTGCCTTAGCGACTTTATGGAAAGTAGATGATGCCGCAACACCAGCAGTCGTTATTGAATTCTATCAGCAATTGGCAAACCAAAGGCTGAGTAAAGCACAAGCCTTACAAAAAGCCCAGAAAATGATGCTCAATAATAGGAAATATCGTCAATTTCAACATCCTTATTACTGGTCAGCCTTTTTATTGATTGGAAATTGGCTGTAGATTTTAATCTCACGCAAAG